>JACCTM010000440.1 GCA_013812385.1 Geodermatophilaceae bacterium
GGTGCCCCTGGAAGGATTCGAACCTTCGCTTCTACCTCCGGAGGGTAGCGCTCTATCCCCTGAGCTACAGGGGCCGGTCAACCCCAGATCGGAGCAGTTGCGGCGGCTCGCCAGGCTACACCGGGACCCTTGGAACGGTCGCGACAGATCGCGTACGCGCCGGAATCGGGTGCCGGGACCCCGAGGGTGCGCAGGCCTCGACGACGTCGGCGATCGAGTACTCAGCCAGCAGCGCCAGGGCACGTCGGTCGGGCGAGGTGCGGGCCGCCAACGCCGGTAAGCAGTGGACCTCGACAACCAAGCCCCGGGTGGCGATCACCCGGCGCAGCGAGCGGATCAGGGAGTCCGGACCCACGAAGGCGGCCGCCGCGGTCGGCCCACCGTCCTCGGTGCGATAGCGGATGGCCACCGGCCGCACGGCGGCTCCTGCGTCGATCGCCGCCTGGAACATGGCGGGGCGGAACCGCCCCATCCCAGCACCGCACCACGTCGTCCCCTCCGGGGTGACCAGCACGCCAGTACCCGAGCGCAGTACCTCGCCCACCCGGGCCACGTCCCCAGGCAGTGACCGGAGCCGGTCCCGGTCGATGAAGATCGTGCCCAGCCCCCGAGCGAACCGGCCGATCATGAGCCAGTCCGCGACTTCACGTTTGGCCACGGCCGGCAGAGGAAAGGTGGCCAGCAGGGCCAGATTGTCGATCCAGGAGATGTGGTTGGCCACATGCAGCGCGCCCACCGGTCCACGATCAGCCGGGAGCCAGCCGCGCACGTCGAGCCGGACCCCGAGAGCCGCCAGTAGTAGGCAGGACCAGCGTCGGGCGAGCCGCTGCCGGTTGCTCGTGGAGAAGAAGCGGGCGCGGGTGAACACCGACCACCCGCGAAGCAGGACGAGGGTGCACCGCACGGCCCTCGACACCCGCCTTGACAGCGTCACCGTAGGGCGGGCGGGATCCTCCGCGCAGCCGGGACGGCAGGGTGAGTTCGGCTGCCAGGGGTTCACCGAGAACTCCCCAAGAAATGTTGACGATGACGCGGGCTGAGTCGACGCAGATCCAGCAACATGAAGAAGTCGGCGCAGTTGAAGGCTGGGTCATGGGCTGGTGGTCCGCACACCCAAGCACCAAGTCGCAGATAGCCCCTGAGCAGCGGTGGCAACGGGGCCCGGATGGCCGGACTGTTCGGATCCGGCAGCCAAGGTCGGTGCGGGCCGACGGCGTAGCACGCCGGTGACAGGTACTTCCGAGAGACCTCGTACCACACGCTTGCAGCCTGTATCCCGCTGTCCGCCAACGGGACCGACGTGCAACCGGAGAGCCAGGAATATCCGCCGGCGACCAAGTAGCGGATGACAGCGGACCAGAGCAGTCCGATCACGGCTCCGTTGCGATGCGCGGGATGCACACAGGAGCGCCCGAGCTCCACCAGATCGTGAGCGACAGAGTTCAGTGAGCTGATGTCGAACTCGGATGCGGCGTAACACCCTCCGGCGACAGCTGCGCGGTCCGGGGGGAGCAACCGGTACGTGCCGACGATGGAACCGCTGCGCAGCTCCCGCACGATCAGGTGGTCACACCATGGATCCAAGGCATCGGCGTCGAGATGAGTATGGGCTGACGCGGCTCCCCACTCACCGGCGAAGACCTCGTGGCGCAACCTCTGAGCCTGCGCCAACTCGTTCTCGGTAATCGCCAGGCGGACTTCATAATTACGGTTCGAGTCGGTATGGGTGACCGTGGTCGGGATCGGTTTGGATGGTGTGGTCGATCGGCTGGATGGTGCGTCAGGGTGCACCGGCACGGACATCACATCTCCTCGTACGGCTAGGTACGAGGAGGACGGTAGGAAGCTGGAACGGCGGGACGGTGAAGGACACGTGCCGCGGACACGGCGATCGGGTGTCGAGTCCGGGTTGATCCGGTTAGGGAACGGGGAGCGGGGTCCCGCCGCGTGCAGTCAGCATGTCGGTCAGGGTCTCGATCTCAGCAGCCTGAGCGTTGGCGATCGAGCGGGCCAACGTCTCAACCGCTGCGACCTCGGCATGCTCGGCGGCGTAGCTGGCCATCTGCGTCCCCCCCTGGTGGTGACGGATCATCAGCTGCAGGAACAGCACGTCGAAGTCCACCGCGTCCGCGGCTCTGAGGTCGTCCAGCTCCTCGACGCTGGCCATTCCCGGCATCAAGCCAGGCCCCGAGCCGCTCATGTCCATGTCGCCGCGCCCGCCCATCCAGCTCATCGGCTCGCCGGTGGACTGGCTCAGGCCCCACATCGACAGCCACCCCTGCATCTGCCCTAACTGGTTCAACTGGGTGGTCTCGATGTCATAGGCGATCAGGGCCACCTCGGAATCGGCGCTGCGATCGCGGGCCAGCCCGGCCATCAGCACTGCTTGGCGGTGGTGGGTGGACATGTCCCGGGAGAAACCGGCATCGACGGACTGAGCCGCTGGATAGTCGTTGCCGCCAAGACCCAGGACCACCGCGCCTGCTCCGCCGATGGAGATCAGCGCTGCCACGAGGAGACCGAGACTGATCCGCCACCAGCGTGACGTCATTGCTTGCCCACCGTGCTCGCTGCGCTCAGGGCGTCGGCGGAGCGCCGGTCACCACGGCGCCACTGTCCGATGCCCGGGACTGCTCGCCTTCGAGGATGGGG
>JACCTM010000443.1 GCA_013812385.1 Geodermatophilaceae bacterium
TCGTCAGGATCGGCGGAACGGCGAGCACCACGAGGGCAAAGATCAGCGGTGTCCTGCCGAGACCGATCAAGGTCACGACAAGGCTGAGCAGCCCGAAGGTCGGGATGGAGCGTCCGGCGTTGCCGATGTTGATCGCGAGAAAGGCGCCCCGGTTCGTGTGGCCGATGAACAGCCCGATCGGAATGCCGATCGCCGCCGCGATGACGAGGGCGAGCGCGGTGAACTCGAGGTGCTCCAGGATGCGGTGCGGGATGCTCTGCGGCGAGGCCCACGCCCAGTTGGCGGGGTCGAACAGGTAGCTCGTGTCGTCGTTCACGTCCGAGCCCCGACCCTGGCCCACGGGGTGAAGTACCGCTGGGCGAGGACGATCAGGCTGTCGCAGACCGCCGCCAGGAGCACCGACAGCACGATGCCGACGATGATCGGCTCGGCGAAGCGAA
Organism: Geodermatophilaceae bacterium; assembly: GCA_013812385.1. Classification (GTDB taxonomy): domain Bacteria; phylum Actinomycetota; class Actinomycetes; order Mycobacteriales; family Geodermatophilaceae; genus JACCQS01. The sequence continues at coordinate 441 of JACCTM010000443.1, forward strand.
GCTGCAGTCCGCGGGTGAACAGCGACCCGAGGCCCCCGACCCCGATGATCGCTCCGACGCTGACCAGGCTGATGTTGGAGACGGTGGCAACGCGCAGACCGGCCAGCATCACCGGAAGGGCGATCGGCAGGTCGACGCCGAACAACCGTTTGAGCGGTCGGTACCCCATCGCGGTGGCCGCCTGCGTCACGTTCCGGTCGACCGAGCGCAGCGCGTCGGCGACCGACCGGACCAGCAGTGCGACGGTGTAGATCGCCAGCGCCACGACAATGTTCAGCGGCGAGAGCACCTTGGTGCCGATAATGACCGGCAGGACGACGAACAGGGCGAGCGAGGGGATGGAGTACAGCACTCCGGTGATCGTGACCAGCGGCTGGTAGAGCCACTCTCGTCGGACGGCGAGGTAGCCGAGCGGGAGGGCGACGAGGACCCCGATCACGACCGGGATCAGCGCCAGCGCGATGTGCTGGCCGAAGGCGGCCAGGATCAGCTCGACATTGTTCCGGACGTAGTCGATCACTTTGAGTCGTCCTCCGGCGCCGGTCGCGAACCGGCGCCGGCCGGCGCTGCGGACCGAGCCGCCGCCAGGTGCTCGGCGATCTCGGCGTGGCTGATCACGCCGACCGGCCGCCCCGCGTCGTCGACCTCGAGCGCGAGGCCGACCGGAGAGCTGATCGCCACGTCGGTGGCCTGTCGGAGCGTGTCAGTGGCGCGGAAGGTGCCCCCGAGCGGCCGGGTCCTGGAGCCGAACGCCGTACTGGCCCAAGCGAGCGCTCTGCCGTCGTCGTCCACCTCCACGGAGATCCCGCCCGGGAGGCTGGACATCGGGCGGACCGGCAGGTCTTTGGCCGGGTCGAAGGACAGGCTGCGAAAGCCGCGGTCGCGGCCGACGAAGTCGGTGACGAAGTCGTCGGCGGGTTCCTCGAGCAGCTCCTGCGGGGTTCCGAACTGAGCGATGTGCCCACCCTGACGGAACACGGCCACCATGTCCCCGAGCTTGATCGCCTCGTCGATGTCGTGGGTCACGAACGCGATGGTCTTGCCCAGGTCGGACTGCAGCCGCAGGAACTCCTGCTGGAGCTGGGCCCGCACGATCGGGTCGACCGCGCTGAACGGCTCGTCCATCAACATCACCGGTGGGTCGGCGGCCAGCGCCCGGGCCACTCCGACCCGCTGCTGCTGCCCGCCGGACAACTGTGCGGGGTATCGCTTGGCGAGGTTCTCCGGCAAGCCGACCCGCTCCATCAGCTCGACGGCCCGGGCGCGCGCCTGCTTCTTGCCGGTGCCCACCAGAAAGGGGACCGTCGCGATGTTGTCCACGATCGTGCGGTGCGGGAACAGCCCGGCGTGCTGGATGACGTAGCCCATCCGGCGTCGTAACTCGGCTGCGTCCTGATCGGCGATCGGCTCACCATCGACCAGGATGCGCCCGGAGCTGGGCTCGATCATCCGGTTGATCATCCGCAGCGATGTCGTCTTACCGCACCCGGATGGCCCCACGAAGCAGGTGATCTTGCCGGTGGGCAGTTCCAGATCGAGATCGGCCACCGCAGTGGTCCCCCCGGGGAAGACCTTGCTCACTGCCTCGAACGTGATCACGGGCGGTGCACCCCATCGCTTCCCGGCTCCGTCAAACGCTACGCTGGCTGCATAGGGTGATTCATAATGAAGAGCGCGT
>JACCTM010000465.1 GCA_013812385.1 Geodermatophilaceae bacterium
GCGTCGCGGGCCACTGCCGTGTCCCTCGCCGGGCTCCTTCGCCCCGGGCCAGACCTTGGCCACCCGTGAGGCGAGGATGAACTCCTTGCGCAACGGGTGCCCGTCGAAGCCGTCGGGTAGCAGCAAAGGGGCCAGCCCGGGATGTCCGGTGAAGTCGATGCCGAACATCTCGTGCGTCTCGCGCTCGTGCCAGGCGGCTCCGCGGAAGACCTCCACGACCGAGGCCAGCCTGGGGTCGGCCAGCGGTACGCGGGTGCTGATCAACAGATGCGTCACGGTGTCCCGATCGAGCAGGTGGGTCACGACCCGGAAGCCCTCGTCCAGTTCGTCAACGGCGCTGAGCCAGTCGAAGAACCGCAGACCGTGCTCATCCCGGGCCGCGTAGAGCGCGCTGCGCCAGCCGTCGACCGGGACCTCCACTGTCCACATTCCAAAGCCCTCGCTCGCCCGGCCGCCGGGTCCGGCACGGTGGACCAACGCGGCTGCCACCTCGGCGGCGCGGGATGTCATGCGCCGGAGTCGGGTCGTACGAGCGGTGCGGTCAGCACCCGAGCCGTCGAACGCTCCGGTGACCTGGCGGCACGCGCGCCACCGTTCAGCCACACCGGCTCACCGGCGATCTTGTCCTGAAGCCGCAGAATCCCCTGCAGCAGCGCCTCTGGCCGCGGCGGGCAACCAGGGACGTACACGTCCACCGGGATAATCTGATCGACGCCCTTGGTGACGGAATAGGAATCCCAGTACGGCCCACCGCAATTGGAACAAGCTCCGAAGGAGATGACGTACTTCGGCTCGGGCATCTGCTCGTACAGGCGCTTGACGGCTGGGGCCATCTTGTCGGTCACCGTGCCGGACACGACCATCAGATCGGCCTGCCGCGGCCCATGGGCGAACGGGATGACCCCGAGCCGAATGAAATCGTGCCGTCCCATGGAGGTCGCGATGAACTCGATCGCGCAGCAGGCGAGGCCGAAGTTGAAGACCCAGAGGCTGTACCGACGGCCCCAGTTCAGGACGAACTTGACCGGGTCCGGGAGGACCGCCTCACCGATGCCCATGAACGTCAGTGCCCCTCTCAGCCTGCGGGTGCAGCCACCCTAACTACCTACTGGAAGCGGTTGGCACCTCGCCGTACACCGACTGCACCTATCCCGTCCAAGGAAGGGTGCAGTTGGAAGACCGCGACTGCCGGACTCCGGCGTATCACCATCGAGGTGACGACTGCGGCGTCGGTGCAACCCGTCGCCGACGCGCTCCGTGCCCTCGTCGGCCCGCCGGGGACGACGGGGTGGCCATCGAGGTCTCGGACGACCTTGTGTTAGCCCGTGCTGTCGTCCGCGGGGAGTTCGCGGGTACGAGCGCGGCATCGTGCTGCAAGCCTTGGCAAGTGGTCTGGGTCTCATGATCGCAGCGGTGCTGGCCGGGGTGAACGCGCGCAGGAGGGACTTCGGTCGTCGCCGGGCACTCGGCGCTAGCCGCGGGCACCTGTTTGGCCTCGTGATTGCGCAGAGCCTCTGGTCATCGCTTCCCGGCGTGACCGTTGGCGCGTTCGCGGCCAGCAGGGCAAGGGAGTGGCTTGGCTAGTCGAGGTTGCGCCGACCTGCTCGGGCGGCGAAGTCGTCGAGTGCCGTTAGTACCTCGCGGGACTGCCACATGCGGTTGCGCTTGAAGCCGGTGAACTCGGTGAGCACGCCGGCCTCGACGAGCGGCGTGATCGGTCGCATTGCACCGGCGGGAGAGACGCCCACCTCGGTAGACACCAGCCCAGCGTCGATTACCGGCTGGCGGAGAAGCAGATCCGCCAGAAGCCAAGCTGTGGCGTCGCGACGCGCGACGATCTTGTCGTTCCACGCCTCGCGGATGCGAGTCAGGTCCGAGACCAGTTGACGACCGTTGACGACAGCGGCAAAGGACGCGTTCGCCACCTGCTCGACGATCGCTGCGGGATCACCATTGCGGTAGTCCGTAAGGGTGTCAAAATAGGCTCGTGTATCGGCGAGCAAGCCTGCGGATACCGGCACAGTGACCTTCGAGGTCAGGCCGTGGCCTCGCAGCATGGCGTGGATCAGGGCGCGTCCGGTGCGGCCATTCCCGTCGGTGAACGGATGGATCGTCTCGAATTGCGCATGCGCGATTGCG
>JACCTM010000100.1 GCA_013812385.1 Geodermatophilaceae bacterium
CGACCGTGTGCGGCATTCACGCACAGGTGGGATCGGCAGCGGCGCTCTCGCTGGCCCGCCGGGTACGTGATGCCAACGTGGGATTGCTCACCGACGCACTGTGGCAAGACCGGTCGTTGGTCAAGACTTACGGGCCGCGTGGCACGGTGCATGTGGTTGCCGCACAGGAACTCTCGCTGTGGAATGCCGCGACTCGCGCCTTGCCCGGTCAGGGCTCGCAGCAGTCAGCACCGGACGGTCAGGCGGTCATACCCACTCCGGATCAGGTAGAAGAGTTGCGTACGGCGGTGCTCTCGGTCACCCACGGCACCGCACTCACCCGCGCCGAACTCGGCGCCGCGATCACCGCCGAGTGCGGACCATGGGTCGACACCCAAGCCTCACCCGCGTGGAGTACCGGATGGCCGCACTGGCGGTTGGCCGTGGACGAAGCAGTCGCCCGAGGGGCGCTGTGTTTCGGTCCTCCGCAAGGCAATCGGGTCACGTTCGTACGAGCCGACGAGTGGTTGCCCGACACCGTCATCCAGGCGTGGACCACCGGCGACGACGTACTGGTCGGTGAGGCACCCGCCGTACTCCTCGAGGTGGCCAGGCGCTATCTCGCGTCGTACGGACCGGCTACCCATCAGGAGTTCGCACAGTGGTTCGCGATGCCGGCGGGCCTGGCCCGCAAGGTGTATGCGGCACTCGACGATGAGCTGATCGCGGTCGACGTCGATGGTTACCGGTCCTGGGCGCTGCTCGACTCCGGGCCGGAGCACTGGCAACCGGTGAACGACTGCGCCCGGCTGCTGGGCTACTTCGACTGTTTTGCGGTCGGCTCGCATCCGCGTGACGAGTTCGCCCCCCCGGCCGCTGCGGTGCGCGCGGCCGCCCACGCGCGCGCTTTTGTACGAGGTAGCGCTCGCCGATGCCTCTGCGGCCCACTGCCGGTGCTGCTGGTCGACGGCGTGGTCACCGGGGTATGGACTCACCTCCGCGTGGGTGGGGCGACCGAGCAGGTCAGAGTCGAGGTGTTCGGGCCGACTAGTGCCGGGCTGCGCCGGCTGCTGAAAGGCGAGGTCGCGCGGCTCTCGGCGACGTTGGATCGGGACCTGAAACTGTCGCTCGGCCCGGCGGACATCAACGCTCATCTGTGACATAGGACAATGGGATCATGACCGCGCCCGCGAGCAGCCCGTTGCTGGCTGCCCTGGACAAGCTGCGCGTCACGGTCTCCAGCGCTGCGTTCCCCCTGGACCTGCCGGCCGCTCGTGAGGCCCGGCGAACCCAGCAGTCGGTGGCCGACCAGCTCAGGGACTACATCCTGCCGCGGCTGTCCCGGTTGGACGCACCGCTGCTGGTCGTCGTCGGCGGTTCCACCGGCGCCGGCAAATCCACCCTGGTCAACTCACTCGTCGGGCGTCAGGTCAGCGAACCAGGTGTGCTTCGTCCCACCACCCGCTCACCGGTCCTGGTCCTGAACCCCGAGGACCAGGGCTGGTTCGCCAGCGACCGGGTGCTGCCCGGTCTCGCGCGCACCACCGGTGACGGTCCGGCCGGGATTTCCCTGCGGCTGGCGACCGACACGACGGTGCCACTCGGCCTTGCCCTGCTCGATGCGCCGGACGTCGACTCGGTGGTCACCGAGAACCGCGAGATGGCCGACCAGTTGCTGGCCGCGGCCGACCTGTGGCTGTTCGTGACTTCGGCCGCGAGGTATGCCGACGCGGTTCCGTGGGGGTTCCTGCGGCTGGCCGTCGAACGCGCCGTCGCGGTCGCAATGGTGCTGGATCGTGTTGCCCCGCAAGCGATCCAGGAGATCAGCGCCCATCTTCGGGAGATGCTCACCGAGCAGGGGCTAGGTCAGGCACCCTTGTTCGTCATACCCGAGGTGCCACTCGAGGGCGGCCTGATCCCGCTCAACACGGTCATGCCGCTGCGCATCTGGCTGGGCAATCTCGCCGCGGACAGTGCCGCCCGGGCCGCGGTCGTCCGCCAGACCCTCGAAGGTGCCATCACCCACTTGATCAGCCGTACGCCGTTGCTGGTCAGTGCTCACAACGAACAGCTCGACGCCATCGCACGGCTGCGCGCCGAGGCTGACGGGATCTATCGCGCGGCCGGTGCGCGGGTCACCGAGGGGACCGCCGACGGGTCGTTGTTGCGTGGTGAAGTGCTGGCGCGCTGGCAGGAGTTCGTCGGCACCGGTGAGCTGCTGCGCAGCCTGGAACGCCGGATCGGCTGGCTGCGCGACAAGCTCTCGGCAACCCTGCGGGGACGGCCGGCACCCGAACGCGAACTGTCCGAAGCCGTCGAGACCGGACTCGAGGCGATGCTGCGGGCAGCCGCCGAGCAGGCCGCCGAGCAGGCCAGCGCGGCCTGGCGCCAGTCCCCGGCCGGCACCGCCCTGCTCGATCAACACGGCCCAGGTCTGGAGTCGATCTCACCCGGTTTCCGGGAAGCCGCAGCGCGGGCGATCCGGGACTGGCAGGGCTTCGTCATGCAGTTGGTCCGCGAAGAGGGTTCGGACAAGCGATCGGTCGCCCGGGTGCTCGCGTACGGCGTGAACGGGATCGGGGTGACGCTGATGATCGTGGTCTTCGCCTCCACCGCCGGGGTCACCGGCGCGGAGTTCGGTGTGGCCGGCGGGACCGCGATCGTCGGGCAGAAGTTGTTGGAGGCCATTTTCGGGGACCAGGCCGTCCGGACTCTGGCCGCCCGGGCCAGGACGAACCTGGATGGCCGCGTCGAGGCCCTGCTGGGTGCGGAGTTGTTGCGCTATCTGCAGCTGCTCGACTCACTCGGCGTCTATCCCGACGTGTCGGACCGGCTGCAAGCAGCCACCGACGCCGCGGCGCAGCTCCGATGAAGGGCTTGCTGGACTCCATCGCTGCGCGCCGCGCGCCGGGACCCGGAGCTGGGGCCGAGCTGCAGTCCCGGCTGGCTTCGCTGGCCCTGGCCGTCGAGGCCGGGCAGGGCCGAGTGCCGGAAAGCTCGCTGGGGGCTGCACGCACCGTCCTGGAACGGGCCGGCCAGCGACTGGAGCACTCCACCGAACACACGGTCGTCGCCCTGGCCGGCTCGACCGGATCGGGGAAGTCGTCGCTGTTCAACCGGCTGACCGGCGAGCAGCTGGCCCAGATCGGCGTACGCCGCCCGACCACCGCCATCCCGCAGGCCTGCATCTGGGGCCCGGGAGCCGAGGGCGCCGGCAGTCTGCTCGACTGGCTGGGCATCGAGCGGCGCCACGTGCTGTCCAAGCCCGGGGTGACCGATGCGCTGGCCGGCCTGGTCCTGCTCGACCTGCCCGACCACGACTCGACCGCGATGGCGCACCGGCTCGAAGTCGACCGGCTGGTCGCGATGGTCGACCTCATGGTCTGGGTGGTCGACCCGCAGAAGTACGCCGACGCCATCTTGCACCAGCGCTATCTCGCGCCACTGGCCAAGCACGGCTCGGTGCTGCTCTTCGCGCTCAACCACGTCGACGAGCTGTCCGACGCCGAACGCGAAGCGTGCCTGAGTGACCTGCGCGGCCTGCTGGCCGCCGACGGATTCGCCAAGCCGGCCATTCTCGCGACCTCGGCCACGACGGGGCTGGGAACCGACCGGCTGATGGCCGTACTCCAGGACCGGGTGAACAAGACCCGCGCTGCCTCGGCCCGGCTGACCGCGGATGTGGATCGGGCGGCCGGCGGGTTGGCCGTTCACGGCTTCGACCATCCGGTAACGGTGGCCGGGCAACCGTCGACCGGTCTGATCGACGCATTGGCCGCGGCTGCGGGCGTACCTGCCGTCTCCGCTGCAGTGGCGAGCTCGTACGAGCTGCGCGCCCAGGAGCATGTCGGGTTCCCGCTCACCAGGTGGCTGGCCCGGCTGCGGCCGGATCCGCTGCGGCGGCTACATCTCGGTGATCGGGTTGCGGTGGGGCGCAAGGGTTCTCGCGCGCGAGGAGGATCGGCGGGCTCCGGCTCTTCGGGAGCCGGGTCGTCGGGAGCCGGGTCGTCGGGATCGGGGTCCGGAGCTGAACCGTCGGCGGCGGAATCCGAGCTGCAGGCGATGGTGACCGCTCGTACGTCGTTGCCCGAACCCACCCCGGCCCAGCGGGCCCGGGTGGATTCCGCCGTACGCGCGGAGATCAACCGGGCCACCGAGGGTCTTACCGGCCCATGGAAGGCAGCCGTCGCAGCGGCCGGCCGGGCCAGCGAGAACGACCTCTCCGATGCTCTGGACCGGGCCGTCGGGAACGTGGACCTGCCGGTACGGGACGAACCCGGCTGGTGGCGGGTGGCCAGCTGGCTGCAGTGGGCGCTGTTCGGCATCGCGGTGATCGGCGGACTGTGGCTGCTGCTGCTCGCGGCGTTGGGCTGGTTGCAGATCGAGGTGGACTCTCCGCAGGTGATCGGCCTGCCGCTTCCGACGTTGATGCTGCTCGGCGGGGTGCTGCTCGGTCTGGTCACCGCCGGGTTGGGGCGGCGGGCTGCGCGCGTGGGTGGCCGCCGGCGGGGGGCCCGCGCGGAGCGGGCCCTGCGTGGTGCGGTCACCGAGGTGGCGACCAAGCTGATCGTGGATCCGATGTCGGCCGAGCTTCGGCGCTGCGCCGATTTCACCGCGGCAGTCGCCGCCGCCCGCCCTCCTCCGGGGAAGAGTTGATCAGCCGCTCGCCCAAAGATGGCGTCTATCGCGGTGCTGCGGCTGATGCAAGAACCTGCAGTTGCGTCCCCGTTTCTGCCAGCCTCCTGCAGATTGCGCCGTCTCTCTCTGCAGGGAGTGGGATCAGCTGACCGCGGCGATCCGGATGTCGCGGTCGGCGGCCTCCGGAGCGGCGAAGGCAAGCAGTGCTTGGGCCTCCGTACGGATCCAGGCGGTGTCGGCCCCGGACAAGGCCTCGAACGGGCTGATCTCGACCACTGACACCATGTCGGTCGCCACCGACGAGCATCTGTACGTGACCGCCAATCAGCTGTACCGGCAGGAGAGGTACCAGGGCGGGCAGGACAAGCGGCACAAGCCGTACTCGCTGTTCCGGGTCAACATCGGTGCCGGCCCCGTGCGGCTTCGGTAGCGCGCGACACGAGGTACTGCTGCGGCGAGTCGCCTACCGCGCCGAGTTGTAGTCCTCCAGGGTTGCGTTCAGGGCCGAGCGGGTTTCGTTTCGTTCGCCCTGCGCAACCGCCACGCCCTCGGCCCGCAACAGATCGTGAGCCGCCCAGACGTCCAGATCCAAGCTGCGCGCAAACTCGCGCAACGTAAGCCGGCCGGCCGCATAGGCATCCATGGCGTCGCGCTTGTGCAA
>JACCTM010000467.1 GCA_013812385.1 Geodermatophilaceae bacterium
CATAAGCGATGGTCAGCCCGCCGAGGTCACCGATGTTCTCTCCCACGGTGAATGCGCCGTTGACCAGGTGCTGGTCAGAGAGATCGCGCGGAGAAAAGCTCGCGTACTGAGCGATCAACGCCTGCGCCCGCGCGTCGAAATTCTCTCGGTCTGCGTCGGTCCACCAGTCGACGAGGTTGCCGAATCCGTCGTACTTCGAACCCTGATCATCGAATCCGTGGCCGATCTCATGGCCGATGACCGAACCGATCGCCCCGTAACTCACGGCATCGTCGGCCTCGAGGTCGAAGAACGGCGGCTGCAGGATGGCCGCCGGGAAGACGATCTCGTTCATGCCGGGGTTGTAGTACGCGTTCACCGTCTGCGGCGTCATGAACCACTCACCTCGGTCCACGGGTGCACCGATCTTGCCCAGCTCACGATCGAATTCGAAAGCCGCTGCGGCACGGACGTTTCCGACTAGATCGTCCCGGTCGATGGTCAGCGCGGAGTAGTCGCGCCAGGTGTCCGGGTAGCCGACCTTGGGGGTGAACATCCCGAGCTTGTCCAGCGCCTTGAGCTTGGTCTCCCCACCCATCCAGTCGAGGGACTCGATGTTGCGGCGGTAGGCCTCGACCAGGTTGTCCACCAACTGCGCCATGCGGGCCTTTGCCTCCGCCGGGAAGTGGCGCTCTACATAGAGCTGCCCGACCACCTCTCCCAGCGATGCTTGGACCAGAGAGATACCGCGCTTCCACCGTTCCCGTTGTTGCGGGATCCCGCTCAGCCTCCGGCCATAGAAGTCGAAGTGAGCCTCGGCAACGGCTTCGGTCAGAAACCTCGATCGGCTCCGGACCACCTGCCAGGCGAGCCAGTCCTTCCAATCCGCGAGCGGTACGTGGGCCAGCGCCTCGGACCAGCTGGAGAGATAGCTGGGCTGGCTGGCGACGACCTCGGCTAGCAACCCGTTGAGCACCTCGCCGTCGGAACCGAAACCTGACAACCAGGCAGCCCAATCGACTTGCGGAGCAAGCCGTTCCAGCTCGGCACGGCCGACGAGGGTGTACGTAGCGATGGCGTCACGATTTCGTACGACGTCCCAGTGGCCGGCTGCCAGGCGCGTCTCTAAGGCCATGACGCGATCGGCGATGCCGTCGGCGGCGGCAGCGTCTGCGGCGTACCCACAGAGTAGAAGCGCCCGTGCCAGATGTGCGAGGTAGGCCGCGCGGGTCTCGCTGAACGAGTCTGCGCGGTAGTACGACTCGTCCGGCAGGCCCAGTCCAGACTGATTGAGGTGCACCAGGTAACGGGAGGAGTCGCGTGCATCGGTGTCCACGCAGAGCTCGATTGCGTTCCCGACGCCGCAGCGGTGCAGTCGGCCAGCGAGGGCAAGCAGAGCAGAGGTGTCCGCGATGGCGGCGACCGCGGTCAGCTCCTCCTTGATCGGCGTGCTGCCCAGCGCGGCGGCGCGATCGTGATCCATGAAGCTCGCGAACAGGTCTCCGACCTTGCGGGCTGCCGACCCGACTGGCGCATCACTCGCTGCCGCTTGCTCGACGATCACTCGTACGTCGCGTTCCGCATCGTCGCGAAGCTGAATCATGCTGCCTTGAGCGGCGCGGTCGTCAGGGATCTCGGTGCGCTCGACCCAGCAGCCATTGACATACCCAAACAGATCGTCCTGCGGACGTTTGTGGAGATCTCGATTCGCGATGGTGATCCCTGATTTCACTCTTACCTGCCTCATCGGCGGCCGCAGCCGCGCTCGTCTGTTCGATTGCCGGTCTCCGACGATAGCCAGCAGGTACCTTTGACCCTTCCGGACCAGATCACATCAACCAGTTCAGCGAATCCGTTTGCGGTCGATCAGCTGCCCGACGATGACGTTGCGCTGGATCTCGTTCGTGCCCTCGCCGACGATCATGAGCGGGGCATCGTGAAAATATCGCTAGACATCGAACTCGGTCGAGTAGCCGTATCCACCGTGGATTCGGACGGCGTCCAGGGCGGCTTCGGAGGCGAACAGCTTGGCCATCCCGGCCTCCGTGTCCGTGCGCTCGCCGGAGTCGAGACGGCGGGCGGCGTACAGCACGAGTTGGCGCGCGGCGGTCAGCTTGGTGACCATGTTCGCCAGATAGTTGCCGATCGACTGGTGCTTCCAGATCGGCTGGCCGAAGCTCTCCCGCTCCTGCGCGTACCGGATCGAGTCCTTCAACGCCGCCCGACCCACGCCGACCGCCCGCGCCGCTCTTCACGGCCAGGTAGCGGTCCTTTTGCTGCTCAGTCCCGTACGACTGGATCAGCTTGGCGACGACAGTGTGCCCACCCATGGCGCCGGCCAGGCTCATCCAGCCGCTGGCCAACTCCTCGGTGACCAACGCGTAGCAGGACGTGGACAGTTCCACGCTCTCATCGGCCTCCGAGCCAGCTGCTGCAGAAGTCATTCGGTCCTGTTTCCATCGCCACGAGTATTCGCCGGGGGGCGGGGTACAGGGCAAGTCCAACCAACGCATACGACTGGAGGAACTGTGGCTACAGGCGAAACCGGCTTCGACGACGTCAGCTTTGATCTCATCTCGGTGCAGTACCACTCGCTCAAGGCAGGACACGACTACGGCCAATACGTCCGGGACGCCAACAACGCCGGCCGTTCGGACATCGCGGAGTTCTTCGAGACCGTCATGTCGCAGGACTCCGAACGGGCCCAGAAATGCCACGATTTCCTGAAGGAGATGAGCGGTAGTTCGGAGTCAGGGCCGGCGCTTTCCTGATCAGCCGGTCGTAACTTGGCGCCACGGAGGCCGGCTGGGATCGGATCAGTTGCCGGCCTCCGTCGCCCACTCGGGCTCGGTGCTCATACTGCTCCGCATGGAGGATCCAAGCGCCGAGGATGCGAGTCTGGTTGCCCTGCGCAACGTTCGTGCCGAGATCGACCGGGTCGATCGGCAACTCGTGCAGGAGATCGCCGAGCGGGAGATCTGGGTGCGCGCCGCGGGCAAGCTCAAGGCGATGGCCCCGGCCGTACGGGATCCCGACCGGGTCGAGCACGTGGTCGCGCAGGTACGCGGGATCGCGGCCGAACTCGGCGCGGACGGTGACGTGGTCGAGCGCACCTACCGATCGATGATTGCCGCCTTTCTCGATCTGGAGCTCGGCCAGCAGGGTTTCCTGGATGCTCCGGTGATCGTCCCGCTGACCGTGGCAGACGCCGGCGAGGTGCTCACCCTGCAGCGAGCCGCATACGCCTCCGAAGCTCAGCTCTATGCGAACCCCGCACTTCCCGCGTTGGTCCAAACCCTCCCCGCACTCGTCGAGGAGCTTGCGAGCTCCCTGGGCCAGAAGGCTCTTCGTGGTTCTCGGCTGGTCGGCGCGGTGCGGTCGGTGATTGATGGCAACACGCTGCACATCGGCCGGCTGACCGTTGCGCCGGATATGCAGGGCAGCGGACTGGGTACGGCGCTGCTGGCCGCCGCCGAGGCGGCCGCCGGCCCGGATGTGACGAGCGCGGCGGTGTTCACCGGGCATCTGAGTACGGACAATCTGCGCTTCTACGAACGGCATGGGTACGTCGAGGAACGCCGCGAGCAGGTCAATCCCCGCGTGACGCTGGTGCACCTGCGCAAGACGCTGCCCTGAACCGACGAGCGCTGCCCGTGCCGGAATGTGCGCTGCGCAGAGTGACCGGTCGGTCCAGTCAAGACAAGATCATGAGCGCTCCGGGCGCAGTACAACTACACCTCCAGCGCTCACGGTCTTGTCGAACACTCAGGGCGGTGACGAACGCGGCGCTCGATGCCGAGCTGGATCAGCCGCTTACCGGCAGCAGTTCGTCGCCGGTGCGTACGGTCCCCGGCGCTGCGACGACGGCGCCGATGGCCAGGCAGCCGTCGAGTTCGCGGTGGATCGTACGCAGGACGTCGAGATCACGCTCAATTCCGCCGGGCTGCGGGCGGGTGACCATGACGCAGCGCTCGAGCGGCTTACGGACGTCCAAGATCGCCGCACCCAACCTGATCCGAGTGTTCACCAGGTCGTTCTCACCCGCTTCGTCCAGCACGATGTTGGCCCGGAAGCGCTGCTGTTCCCAGTCACGAATCGACGGCCTCGACAACAACGAGACGGCGGCGTTGCCGGAGTCCTGGAAAGCGCCGTTGGAACCTTCGAAGGGCTCCCACCGCCCGGTTGCCTCGTTCTCGAAGTCCTCTGGGTTCTCGAACCGACGCTGGGTCACCTGCGCTGTCGAGCGAAGCACCACTCCGCGGCCGAGCCACTCAGAGAGGGCAGCGTCGTTCGGCGCGATAGAGCCATCGGGCAGGGTGATCTCGGCACTGCCGTCCGGGCGCATCCGGGCAGCAGCGAACAGCAACGCCGGTACCCGCCGAGCGGTCAGGCCGAACCCGGTCGCGACATCGAAGATCGCGTACCGACGGTCCCCAGAAACACCCTCCACGTCGATCTCAGCCTCCTCGAGTCGCTCGCCCCGCAACGACTTCACCGGATAGCGCCATATCTCGAGCACTCGCATGCCTGGGAGGCTACCCAGACGTCATGAC
>JACCTM010000470.1 GCA_013812385.1 Geodermatophilaceae bacterium
GGCGCCCAGGACACCCACTCCTGCAACCGGTGGGACAGGATCAGCGCGTCGTCACCGAGCATCAAGCAGTACGCCGCAAGGTCCGTACCGTCCACTTCGGACGGTACGGATGTCTCGACTCCAGCGAGCGGATCCTCGAAGCTAGAGCCGAACGCCCACCGTTGCTCGTCGTTGACCTCGGCGATGGCGCCGTACGCGTCGCCGTACTCGTCAAGTTGGTCACTCTGTCCCATTGCGCCCCATCACATGTGAGGGACGTTGTCGGGGATCTCGTAGAAGGTCGGGTGCCGGTAGACCTTGTCCCCGCTCGGTGCGAAGAACGCGTCCTTCTCGTCCGGGCTGGATGCGGTGATCGACCCGGCCGGCACGACCCAGATGCTCACGCCCTCATTGCGCCGCGTGTAGACATCGCGCGCATTGCCCAGTGCCATTTCCCCGTCCGCGGCGTGCAGCGACCCGACGTGCACATGGTTCAGCCCGCGCTTGCCACGTACGAAGACCTCCCAGAGCGGCCAACTGTTCCGTGGCGACCGGGTCGGCGACCCGGTGGGGACAGCAGGACCCGTCGGTACGGCGCCATGTCCGCCCTCGGCAGTGAAGGAGTCGCTTGGCGGTGACGCCTCAGTCATGCAGCGGTCTTGGTTCGGGCGGCTTGCTTGTCGGCGTACGCGATTGCGGCTTCCCGTACCCAGGCACCATCCTCGTGCGCGCTGCGCCGGTGTTCGATTCGCTCGGCGTTGCATGGGCCGTCACCGCTGACGACCCGGTTGAAGTCGTCCCAGTCGATCTGGCCGTAGTCGTAGTGACCGGTCGCCGCGTTCCAGCGCAGCTCCGGGTCGGGGAAGGTCACGCCGAGCGCCTCAGCCTGGGGTACGGACATGTCCACGTACCGCTGCCGGAGCTCGTCGTTGGTGTGCCGCTTGATCTTCCACGCCATTGACTGCTCGGTATTGGGTGACTGCTCATCCGGCGGGCCGAACATCATCAGCGATGGCCACCACCAGCGATTGACCGATTCCTGCACCATCTCGCGCTGCGTGTCCGTTCCGCGCATCATCGTCATCAGCAGCTCGTACCCCTGCCGCTGGTGAAAGGACTCCTCTTTGCAGATCCGGACCATCGCACGGGCGTACGGCCCAAAAGAACTGCGGCACAACGGGACCTGATTGCAGATGGCGGCTCCGTCGACCAGCCAGCCGATCACGCCGACGTCGGCGTATGACGGTGTCGGGTAGTTGAAGATCGAGGAGTACTTCTGCCGACCGCTGATCAGCATCTCGGTCATCTCGCCGCGGTCGATCCCGAGAGTCTCAGCGGCGGAGTACAGGTACATCCCGTGGCCTGCCTCGTCCTGAACCTTGGCCAGCAGGATGGCCTTGCGCCGCAGGGATGGAGCGCGAGTGATCCAGTTGCCCTCCGGCTGCATGCCGATGATCTCGGAGTGCGCGTGCTGAGCGATCTGGCGGATCATCGTCTTGCGGTATTTCTCCGGCATCCAGTCCCGCGGCTCGATCCGCTGGTCATGGGCAATCGTGGACTCGAAATGGTCCAGCACAGCTCTGTCAGCATCCACGGTCTCGGGTTGCACGGTCTCGTTCATGCTCCTCCAACCGACCAACGTCCGGTCTCCGATTCTACCCGCCGCTGGCAAAAGAGACTCAGCGAGCGGACTTCCTGCCCCCCATACTGTTGCGGTGAGCGACCAACGGCCGGACCCGGTGCGCTCGAAGTTGCTCTACGGCGGCGCTGTCGGATTCGGTGCCGCTGCGCTCGTGGCGCTTGGTCTGGCGGCACTCTTCGACATCTCGTTCTGGGCGGCTCTGGGCATCACCGCACTCATCGGACTGGGCTTGGCCATGTTGCTGGCCGTACTCGTCGGCTGACCGATTTCCCCCCGCCCGTGGTGATCTTGACCTTTTTGCGGTTTCAGGCCCACTTTCCCGGCGTGTCGCCACCATAAGGTCAAGATCACGAACGAAACGATGCTCGACGCTGCCTGGGTCGGCGGCTCGTAGGCTGCCGCCATGTCTCGCCGCCTGGCTGCCAGTGCCCTCATCGTTCGCGCGTACGACGAAGCGATCGCCTACTACTGCGGTGTGCTGGGCTTCGACCTGGTCGAGGACACCGAACTCGGTGGGGGAAAGCGCTGGGTTCTCGTCGCACCCTCGAAACACTGCGGCGGCGCCCTGCTGCTCGCCCAGGCAAGCGGTACAGATCAAGAGCTGCGGATCGGCGATCAGACCGGCGGCCGGGTCTTTCTTTTCCTGCACACCGACGACTTCGCCACTGACCGCGCGCGGTACGTCGAGGCCGGTGTCCGGTTCATCGAGGAGCCACGGTACGAGCCGTACGGAACCGTTGCGGTCTTCGAGGATCTGTACGGCAACCGCTGGGACCTGGTCGAACCCACGAACGAGAACCGAAGTTGATCATCGGCAAATCGAGCATTTTTCTTCGAAGACTCCCCTGGTTTGCCGATGATCAACTTGCTCATCAGTGCAGGCAGGCCTCGGGGAGCTCGAACCAACGGAGGGCCTCGAAGTCCGCTGAAACCCGCTGGGCTGGGTCGTCGCAGGAGGCGTCGCAGTCCTCTCGCCCGGCGAACAGGTCCCGAGCCTCGTCCAGGTAGCTGGCCAGCACGCTCTCGGACGCACGCTCCTGATGGTCGGGATAGCGCATCCAGCCGCCGGCGTCATATGACACCTGGTGCAGCCGCATAGGCGGCTCGACCGGCCCGTCGCGATGCCGCCACAATCCGGTTGCCGGATCGAACCGGTAGTCCGGGAGAAGCCGAAAGCCATGCGCGGCAACGAGATGCACCGCGGCGACGAGATAGTCGAGGACCGGCTCGCTGATGAAGTAGTTGAAGTTCACCCGCACCCAGCCTGGCTTGATGCCTTCACAGCCGGATGAGATCTCTCGTTCGAACTCCCGCGACCGCTCGATGTCGATGCCCAGCAACCGATGCCCGTACGGACCTGCACACGAACAGCCACCCCGGGACTGGATGCCGAACAGGTCATTGAGCAACGCCACGACGAAGTTGTGGTGCAGGTAGCGGCCGCGGGGGCGCCGTACGACGAAGGACACGATCGACAACCGCTCGGCGTCGAGGTTGCCGAGGATCTCGATGTTCGGGTTCTGCGTCCACGACCGCACGACCCGGCGAAGGTGGTGCTCCTCGTACGCGCGGATGACGTCGGTGCCGACCGCTGCCTTGAGCTGGAAGACCAGGCCTGCGCGGATCGACTCGACGATCGCGGGGGTGCCGCCCTCCTCACGGTGCTCGATGTCGCTGAGATAGCGGTGCTCGCTCGGGTTCACGTAGGCC
>JACCTM010000482.1 GCA_013812385.1 Geodermatophilaceae bacterium
GAAGGCACCACCGCCTCCGTACCGCCCCAGGGTGGCCGCAAGCACCCGCACCAGGAGTTCATCCAGATCGACACCACGAACGTGCTGTTCATCGTCGGGGGGGCCTTCGCCGGGTTGGACAAGGTGATCGAGGACCGCACCGGCGCCAAGGGGATCGGGTTCGGTGCCGTCATTCGCGGCAAGGCCGAGATCGACTCCCGCAACGTCTTTGCCGAAGTGATGCCCGAGGACCTGTTGAAATTCGGCATGATCCCGGAGTTCGTCGGTCGGCTCCCGGTCATTGCCAGTGTGCAAAAACTAGACCGCGAAGCCCTGATCAGAATTCTCACCGAGCCGCGCAACGCGCTGGTCAAGCAGTACCGCCGGCTGTTCGAACTCGACGGCGTCGAGTTGGAATTCACCGAGGACGCGCTGGAGGCCATCGCCGACCAGGCGATCCTGCGCGGCACCGGTGCCCGAGGGCTGCGGGCCATCATGGAAGAGGTGCTGCTCTCGGTGATGTACGAGGTGCCCTCCCGCACTGATGTCGCAACGGTCAAGATCACCCGTGAGGTGGTCCTGGACCACGTGAACCCGACGATCGTTCCGCGCGCCGCTCCCAAGCGTGAGCGCCGCGAGAAGTCGGCCTGAACCGAGGCCGATAGCTGCGGCCGGTGATGACCTCGCCGCAAGGTGACCCTCACGTCGGGCGAGAGTCCGAAGTCGGTCTTGCCGACGGCCTCGTCGACGATGTCCGCCGAGGGAAGGCCGCGACATTGCTCATCGAGGGCGAAGCCGGCGTGGGAAAGTCGCGGCTGGTGGGCAGCTTGATCGACACTGCCGGCCGCAAGGGCATGACGGTCTGCCGTGGCGAGGCTCATCCGTTCGAGGGCACCAGGCCGTTCGGACCGATCGCTCAAGCTCTCGACCTGCGGCCGCATTCACACGACCAGCGCCGGGCCCGAATCGGACGATTGTTGGTCGCCGAACACGACGGGCCAAGTAGCGCCTCAGCTGGGCAAGCACCAGACCTTCGATACCGGGTTGTCGAGGAAGTCCTTGATCTCGTCGAGCGAACCTGTGCCACCGGTCCGGTCACTCTGGTGCTGGAAGACCTGCACTGGGCAGACACCTCGACTCTGCTTGCCTTCCGGTCCATGATCGACCGGCTGTCGCACGTACCCGTTCTGCTCATCGGCACGCTGCGTACCTCCCCCCGTCCGGCCGAGCTCGATCAGCTCCTCGACGATGGCGTGGGTGCGGGTGCTGCGCTGATCCGGCTGCAGCCGCTGGGCCCTGATCAGGTGCAAGCGCTGGCCCTTGCAGAACTCGGTCTGGCGCCAGGACCGGTCCTGAGCGCACTGCTAGCCAAAGCAGGGGGCAACCCGTTGTGGGTGGTCGAGTTGATCCGTTCACTTGCCGCGGAGGGGGTCCTCCAACGGAGCGAAACGCAAGCGGAGGTGGCCACAACCGAAGTGCCCGACTCGCTCCGGGAGCTTGTGCTGCGCAGGCTGCGATACCTTCCGGGGCCGACTTTGGAACTGTTGCAGATCACCTCGGTGATCGGTGACGCGGTCATGATCCACGACTTGACCGCAGTCGCCGGGCGGCCGGCCATGGATCTGCTTGTCGACCTCGGCGAAGCCTTCCGGAGCCGGTTGTTGGATGAAAGCGGCGACGCAGTGGTGTTCCGCCACCAACTCGTGCACGAGGCGATATACCGGGACATCCCAGGACCGGTACGTCGGGCATTGCATCGTGATGTCGCGGCTGCCCTTCACCGGGCCAGGGCCCCGCTGTCACAGATTGCCAGCCACCTGGTTCTCGGCGCCGCACCGGGAGACCTTGCTGCGGTGCGGCAGCTGCGCGACGCGGCGGTCGAGGCCTCCGCTCGGGACCCCGCGGCCAGCGTGGAGCTGCTACGTCGGGCCCAGGCGCTGCTTCCGGCCGGCCATCAGGACCAGGACATGCTGGTCGCTGAGTTGGCTCAGGCGCTGCTCACGGCCGGTCATGTCGGGGAGGCCGCACGAATGGCCGAGTCGCGCCTGACCCGGCCACACGACGCCGCAGCAGACGAGCCGCTGCGGCTCACCCTTGTCTCGGCGCTGTCGTTGCAGAACCGGGCCGCCGAGCTCATCGAGTGGGCCGAATCCTGGCTGGAACAGTCTCACGCTCTTTCGTTGACTGATCAGTCCTTAGTCCTGGCACAGGCCAGCTATGGCCGGACGTTCTCTGGTGACTCTGTCGGCGGCGAGGCCACCGCGAAGCGTGCTCTCCAGCTTGCCGAGCGCGCTGGTGACACTGAAATGACGGTGTGGAGCCTCGCGACGATGTCCGTCGCGGTGAAGCTTCAAGGTCGATACCGGGACGCCGTCGCACTCTCCCAGCGGGCGGTAAACCTCGCCCTCCAGCCGGCCGAACGAGAGTCCAGGCTCCGGCATCCGCACTTCTTCCTGGGAATGGCACTGTGTGACTCGGATCGGATGGAAGGAGCAAAAGGCGCCTACCGCGTCGCCCTGGCGGACTATGACGAGCTGGGATCAGCCTGGCTCCTCGCCGACACGTTGTCGTTGTCTGCGGAGGTCAGTTTCCTGCTCGGCAGATGGGATGATGCCATCACCGAGCTGGAGACCGGATTGCGGACCGCCGACGAGCACGGCACCCCGATCTCGGTTCCGCAATCGCGCGCCTATCAGGCGGTGATCAACATCGGCCGGGGCAACCTGGTGGTCGCGGCCAGACTGCTCGCGGACTTGGAGCCGGAACTCGACGGCGACCAACCCCGGTACGGGATGCAACTGGTTGCCTACGCCGCTGCTGTGCTGGCCGAGGCCCGAGGACAGCCGAGGCAGGCGCTGGAGTTGCTGCTGCGGGCATGGCAGCGTGACGCCGAGCGGGAGAACCGGTACTACCAGCGCTACCTGACTCCACCATTGGTGCGCTTGGCGCTCCGGTTCGGCGAGCCGGCGCTGGCAAGCGAGGTGACGAGCTGGGCCGAGGCGGCGGCAGGGCTGGCCACCGAGGTTCCCAGCGTGCAGGTTGCCGCACTGCGGTGCCGCGGCATGGTCGAGCGCGACTCCGACACCATGTTGGCGGCCGTCGAGGCAGCCCGGCGTGCTTGCCGGTTCCTCGATCACGCCGCAAGCTGCGAGGACGCCGCCTCGCTCCTTATGTCAGCGGGCCACGTCGGCGAGGCTAAAGCACTCTGGATGGAGGCTTTCGAGGCCTACGAGCGTGTAGGTGCCCAGACTTGGACGAAAAGGACCGGCGCGGTGCTACGACGGCTCGGGGTCCGACTGGGCAGTCACGCGTCGCGGCGACGGCCCACTCAGGGCTGGGCAAGCCTGACACCGACCGAGCGTGCCGTGTCGCAGCTGGTCGCCGAGGGCTTGACCAATCGCGAAGTCGGCAAGCGGCTGTACATGTCGCCGCACACTGTGAATACCCACCTGCGCCATGTCTTCGTAAAGCTTTCGGTGTCAACCCGGGCCGGTCTGGCTGCCAGGGTGCCCGAGGCCTCCTAACTCAGGTGGCCCCTACCACATTCTGGCTGGGGCAGATCGCTCATTCGAGTGATGTCTCGCGGCGCGGAGCGACCGAGACTTGCCGAGGACCGGTGATGGTCCACACCAACCTGGAAAGTAAAGGAGACAGTAATGCCCGCATTGGGCTTCGTCGTTCCGCTTCTCCCCGGCAAGACCGATACTGACCGTGCAGCCATGACGTCATGCTGGCGGGGAGAGCGAAGGGCCGCTTACGAGGAATCCCGCAAGCGCCTTGGTTTCACTCGTGAGGCCGTCTGGATCCAGGCCACGCCGCAGGGAGACGTGCTGGTCGTCTACGTGGAGTCCGATGACGTGGAGGCGGCCTTCAAGGACATGGCGGTTTCGCAAGCGCCATTCGACCGCTGGTTCCGCGACCATGTCCTAGACGTCCATGGCATCGACCTGGCCGACGGACTCCCGCCTTCCGAGCAGATCATGGATTACCAAGCCTGAGCGAACTCAGCTGCCCCCCGGATGCGGGCCGCGCACAGCTCAGGCCGCGTCCGGGGCAGGCTCGGTCAGCACGACCTGGACCGACAGTGGCCCGTCGCTCTCGTCGAGGCGCAGGGACTCGATCCGACCGGCGTTGCAAAGATCCTGGCGCCCGGCCTCGATCAGAGCCAGTTGCCCCGGTAACCCGCTCGCCGTCACCGACGCCACCTCGGCCCGCATGGACAGCTTGGCTTCGGACTTCGCCTTGCGTACCGCGGACAGGACCTGGCCGACGACGGTCAGGGTGGCCGGAGCGGCGTTCGCACCAGCGGCCCGCAGCGGCTCGACCGTCGGCCAGCTCGCCCGGTGGATGGAGCCTTCCTGCCACCACGACCAGACCTCTTCGGTGACGAAGGGGAGGATCGGGGCGAAGAGCCGTTGTAGCACCGACAGGGCGACGCCGAGTGCCGCGTGCGCAGAGGCGGCTGCTGGATCGTCCGGGGTCACATCGCCGTACGCCCGCGCCTTCACCAATTCGAGATAGTCGTCGCAGAACGTCCAGAAGAACGCTTCGGTCACCTCGAGAGCCCGCTGGTGCTCGTAGGCGTCCAGTGCTGAGGTTGCTTGCGCTACAACATCTCCCAAGGCCGCAAGCATCGACTGGTCCAGAGGCTCGGTCACCGCTTCGGGCCCAGCGTGGCTGCGGATGTCGTGCCCTAGGGCGAATTTGCTCGCGTTCAGCAGCTTGATCGCCAGCCGGCGACCGACCTTCATCTGGCCCGGTTCCAGAGCGGTGTCGATGCCGAGCCGACCGCTGGCCGCCCAGTACCGAACGGAGTCCGACCCGTGCTCGACGAGTAGGTCCATCGGCGTAGTCACGTTGCCCTTGGACTTGCTCATCTTCTTGCGGTCGGGATCGAGGATGAAGCCAGAGATTGCGGCGTTGTCCCATGGCACGCGGTCGTGCTCGAAATGAGAGCGGACGACGCTGGAGAACAGCCAGGTCCGGATGATGTCGTGGGCCTGCGGCCGTAGGTCCATCGGGAATGTGTTGTCGAACAGCTTCTCGTCGCGCTCCCAGCCGCACGCGATCTGCGGGGTCAGCGACGAGGTAGCCCAGGTGTCCATCACGTCCGGGTCCCCGACAAAGCCGCCGGGCTTGCCCCGCTGATCCTCGGTGTAACCCGGCGGCGAGTCCGAACTCGGATCCACCGGCAGGCTGGCTTCGTCGGCCAGGATCATCCGCTCGTAGTCCGGATCGCCGTTGGCGTCGAGTTCGTACCAGAGCGGGAAGGCCACTCCGAAGAACCGCTGCCGGCTGATCAGCCAGTCGCCGTTCAGCCCGCCGACCCAGTTCTCGTACCGATGCCGCATGAAGGTCGGGTGGAAGTCGATCTGCTTGCCCCGGGCGATCAGAGCGGCGCGGAGGTCCTCGTCGTGTCCGCCGTTGCGGATGTACCACTGCCGCGTGGTCACGATCTCGAGCGGGCGGTCACCCTTCTCGTAGAACTTCACAGGATGGGTGATCGCCTTGGGCTCACCGTCGAGATCGCCGGATTCGCGAAGCTTGTCAACGACTCGCTCCCGCGCGGAGAACATCGTCGCGCCGGCGAGTTCCGCGTAGGCGGCAAGGCCCGCCGTGCTGTCCAGACCCGGCGGCGGATCGGCGACCACTCGGCCGTCCCAGCCCACGATCGGCCGGGTCGGCAAGGACAATTCACGCCACCACGTCACGTCGTTGAGATCGCCGAACGTGCAGATCATTGCGATCCCGGAACCCTTGTCAGGCTCGGCGAGATGGTGCGCCATGACTGGAACCTCGACACCGAAGATCGGCGTACGGACGGTCGTCCCGATCAGCGCGGCGTACCGCTCGTCTCCGGGGTGCGCGACCAGGGCCACACACGCTGGAATCAGCTCGGGCCGGGTGGTCTCGATGTAGATCGGCTGGCCGGAGTCACTGCGGCGAAAGGCAATTCGGTGGTACGCGCCCGGGCGTTCGCGGTCCTCGAGCTCGGCCTGGGCAACGGCTGTGCGGAAGGTGACGTCCCACAGGGTGGGGGCTTCGGCCTGGTACGCCTCGCCGCGAGCGAGGTTGCGCAGGAAGCCCCGCTGCGAGATCGCCCGGCAGTCATCGTCGATGGTGCGGTAAGTGGTGGACC
>JACCTM010000493.1 GCA_013812385.1 Geodermatophilaceae bacterium
CGGCGTCGTTGCCGTCGAACTGCTGCGGGACCAGCGTGCTGAGCAGGTCCTCCACTCGGTCGACATCGCGGCGGCTGCCACGTTGGTCGATCGTCATGACGGCGAGCATGCTTCCCCCTGCTGACACGTGCTCGAGAGACAAGGTTGACATCTTGTCCGATTGATGTCAAGCCACGTGACTTGTCCCTATATGGTCCAGCTACCTGCCTTGACTTGCACCGAGAGAACGCCAAGTGTCGTTAGCGGTGGCCACCCGCTGGGTCAGCGGTGCGAGTGAGAGCGATTCAGCCTCATTGAGCGACCATAAGAGGAGGCTTGTTGGCGCAGTGTCGAAGCGAATTATCGATGCAGTTGCGTCGCGATATTCTCCAACCCATAATTCGTTCCCTCCTCCCCGAAGAACGCACCACTCGAAAGGAGTGTCGTCAACGTTGCATTCCGCAGAGTCCCAGGGAGGATCTTCCGCTTCGAGCGCGCGTAGAAGGGACTCTGAGACGGATAGCCGATCATCGCCGTAGAATCCTCCATCCTGCCATGGGCCCAACGGGAGAGTCAGTATTGAGAGTTGTGCCGCGGGCACCAACCGCGCAATGCCAGTGGCAGAGTCGATGTCATCGTCGGGTGTCCGCCACATCCGAGTAGTGACCATTGCGGAGGGAGCGCCCCCCGGGTCTGAGTATCCCAACAGAACAATGTAATCCAGTCGGGCCTCCCCACCGGACTGTGGATCAAGATTCCACAGTTCCAGCCGTCGAGCCGATCCGGTGCGACGCTCGGCGAAATCCAATGGGTGGAAATTGGTGCAAACGGAAGCGGCCGCATAGGCGCCATAGAACCCGGCCTTTCAAGGTCATGTAATCAATCCGCATGGGGAGGAGCCTGGCGAGCGGGTGCCCGCCGATCGGGTGCCAAAGCGGCCGGTCAGCTGAGCACTGTTCAGTTGGCGTGCAGGCTGGCGTTGAGTTCGCCCCAGGTGCCGGTTCGGGGGAGCGCCTCGACCGAGCCGGTGAGGCTGTTTCGTCGAAACAGCAGCCCCGGACGGCCGGACAGCTCACGGGCCGTGACCACGGCACCATCCGGGAGCGTGACCTTGGTTCCTGCGGTCACGTAGCAGCCGGCCTCCACCACGCAGCTGTCGCCGAGTGAGATCCCGATCCCGGAGTTCGCGCCGAGCAGGCAGCCCTTGCCCACCGATATCCGTTCCTGGCCTCCACCCGACAGGGTTCCCATGATCGAGGCCCCTCCACCGATGTCGGAGCCGTCGCCGACCACCACCCCGGCGCTGATTCGTCCCTCCACCATCGAGGCACCTAGCGTCCCGGCGTTGTAGTTGACGAAACCCTCGTGCATGACCGTCGTTCCGGGAGCCAGGTGTGCGCCGAGGCGTACCCGGTCGGCATCGGCGATCCGGACGCCTGAGGGCAGGACGTAGTCCACCATCCGAGGGAACTTGTCGACGCCGTACACAGCAACCGCTGCGTGCCTGGCGCGCAAGCGGAGTCGGGTCTGCTCGAAGTCCACGGGCAGGCACGGTCCCGCGCTGGTCCAGACCACGTTGATCAGGAGTCCGAAGATCCCGTCGAGGTTTGCACCGTGTGGCGCGACCAAGCGATGACTGAGCAGGTGCAGGCGCAGCCACACGTCGAAGGTGTCGGTCGGCGCCGCAGCTAGGTCCTCGATGACGGTGTGCACGCCAACGACCGAGACACCGCGGATCGGGTCGTCCACAGCCAGCGCAGCAAACTCCGCTGTCGTACGGGCGCAGAGTTCCTCGGCGGCCAGAACGCTGGTGCCCGGCAATGCCCCGGCCGGACTGGACAACGCAGGATCGGGAAACCATACGTCGAGCACGGTGCCGCTCGGGGCCACGGTGGCCAGGCCGATCGCACTCGCCGGACGGCGGACAGGGCGATCACGGACATCGTCGGCAGCAGCGGGAGAGGACGGGTTGGTCACCTCGGTCACGGTAGCGGGCTGGTTAGGCTCGCCGACGTGTTCACTCTCGACCTGTCTCTCGACGTCGTCTCGTTGACCCGCGCGCTGGTGGACCTGCCTTCGGTGTCCGGGGACGAGCGGGTCCTCGCGGATGCCGTGGAGGAAGCACTTCGCGGGCTCGATCGACTCGACGTACGGCGCGACGGTGACACGGTGGTCGCCCGTACGACCCTGGGACGCGACCAGCGGATCGTGCTCGCCGGACATCTGGACACCGTTCCGGTTGCCGACAACCTGCCCAGCCACGACGACGGAGAGCTCCTGTACGGCTGCGGCACCTCCGACATGAAGTCCGGAGTCGCGGTGATGCTTCGGGTGGCGTACACCGTGGCCGAGCCCGGGCCGGACGTCACCTGGATCTTCTATGACAACGAGGAGGTCGAGTCGTCCCGCAACGGACTTGCCCGACTGGCCCGCAATGATCGTTCGCTGCTCTACGGCGACCTGGCAGTGCTGCTCGAACCCACCGGAGGGGTCGTCGAAGCCGGCTGCCAGGGCACGTTGCGGGCAGTCATACGGACCAGCGGGCACCGGGCGCACAGCGCTCGGTCATGGTTGGGCGCCAACGCTATTCACGCAGCTGCTCCAATTCTGGCCACCCTCGAGGCCTACCCCGCGCGGACTGTCGAGATCGACGGTTGCACCTACCGGGAGGGGCTCAACGCCGTGCGGATCACTGGTGGTGTCGCGGGCAACGTCATTCCGGACCGCTGCGAGGTCGAGGTCAACTTCCGGTTCGCCCCCGATCGCAGCGTCGAGCAGGCCACCGAGCATGTCCGAGAGGTATTCGGGGGCTTCGACATCGAGATCACCGACGCGGCACCGGGCGCGCTGCCTGGACTGAGCGACCCGGCCGCCGCCGCGTTCATCGCTGCCCTTGGAGTAGGTGTACAGGCCAAGCTGGGCTGGACCGACGTCGCCCGATTCGCTGCCTTCGGTATCCCGGCGGTGAACTTCGGCCCGGGTGACCCGAATATGGCCCACAAGCGAGAGGAGCATGTCCGGATGAGCACGATCGGCGAGTCCGAGCGCCTGCTCAGCGCACACCTGGCCGGATCGGGCACGTGAGCCAGTCCCAGCCGCCGCCCCAAACCCCGCCGCATCCTTCGCCCGGGGATCAGCGCGAAGTCGTACCGGAGAAGCACCGGGGCCCGGTCGTCCTGCGCCGTGGTCAGGTCAAGCCCGGGACCACCGATGAACGGTTGCTCGACGCACGCGGTCCCTCGGATTGGGTGCATACAGATCCATGGCGGGTGCTGCGGATCCAATCGGAGTTCGTCGAGGGCTTCGGGCTGTTGGCCGAACTGCCGCGCTCGGTCAGCGTTTTCGGGAGTGCACGAACGCCGCCGGGCCATCCGGACTACGACGCGGGGTACGCGCTGGGGGCCGCCCTCGCCGGAGCCGGGTATGCCGCGATCA
>JACCTM010000012.1 GCA_013812385.1 Geodermatophilaceae bacterium
AGGCTTACCCGGACACCCTCTACGTCAGTGAGCTGATCGCACCCGACACGGTGAACACCATGCCCGAGGCGACCCTGCAGGCCTACGCTGATCACGGCAAACCCGGCCGGGCGGTCAAGGATCAGTACGAATCGGCCGCCGCCGTCATGGAGGAGATCCGCGCGACTGGCGTGGACATGGACGACGCGTTCCGAACCCTGGAGAAGGAGGGCGTCGACAAGTTCACCGGCTCGTGGGACGAACTCATGAACTCGGTCAGTGACGAGCTCAAGAGGGTCGGCTAGCCACGTGGCCGTAGACACCCGACGATCCAGACGGGGAGCCAAGGCCAAGCCGCCGCAACAACGCCCGGGGAACCCGCTCCGGGACAACGCTGACCGGCGCCTACCGCGGATCCCGCCGCCATGCGCACTCGTCGTCTTCGGCATCACCGGTGACCTCGCCCAGAAGAAGCTGCTGCCGGCGGTTTACGACCTGGCCAATCGCGGACTGTTGCCGACCAACTTCGTGCTGCTCGGCTTCGCTCGACGGGACTGGGGGGACGGAGAGTTCATCGAACTGGCACACAAGGCCGCCAAGGAACACGCGCGTACGCCCTGGCGCGAGGACGTCTGGAAACGACTGGCGGCGGCCTGCAAGTTCGTACCAGGCGCTTTCGATGACGACGCTGCGTTCGACACCTTGGCCGAGACGCTGCTCGATCTCGAGGAGTCACACGGCGTGGCCGGAAATGCGGCCTTCTATCTGTCCATCCCGCCGGACTCCTTTCCGGTGGTGCTCAAGCAGATGCAGCGCACCGGAATGGCCGACAACGTCGACGACTCGATCACCGGCTACTGGCGACGGGTCGTCGTCGAGAAGCCATTCGGCCATGATCTGGCGTCCAGCCGTGAACTCAACGAGCTGGTCGACTCGGTCTTCACCGCGCAGGACGTGTTCCGGATCGACCATTACCTGGGCAAGGAGACGGTCCAGAACTTACTGGCGCTGCGCTTTGCGAACACCCTGTTCGAGCCGGTCTGGAACTCTCATCACGTCGACTCGGTGCAGATCACTATGGCCGAGGACATGGGAATCGGCTCGCGGGCGGAATTCTACGACGTGACCGGCACCGCACGCGACGTCGTACAGAACCACATCCTGCAACTGCTGGCTCTCACCGCGATGGAGGAGCCGGTGGAGTACACCCCCGACGCCATCCGGATCGAGAAGCTGAAGGTCCTGCGCGCGATCTCGCTGCCCGAGGATCTGCCTCGCTATGCGATCCGTGGCCAGTACACCCAGGGATGGCTTGCTGGGCAACGGGTTCCGGGCTATGTCCAGGAGGACAAGGTTCCCGACGATTCGACAACCGAGACCTACGTCGCGCTGCGACTCGGCGTCCAGACCCGGCGGTGGGCCGGGGTCCCCTTCTACCTCAGGGCCGGCAAACGGCTGCCGCGTCGGGTAACCGAGATCGCCCTGACCTTTCGACCCGCTCCACATGTTCCCTTCACTGCCAGCGACACCGAATCGCTCGGTCAGAACCAGTTGGTGGTTCGGGTCCAGCCCGACGAAGGAGTCACCCTGAAGTTCGGCTCCAAGGTGCCCGGCACTGTCATGGAGGTGCGCGATGTCGCGATGGACTTCCTGTATGGGACGGCGTTCACCGAGGCCAGTCCGGAGGCCTACGAACGGTTGCTGCTCGACGTCCTGATCGGCGACGCGACGCTCTTCCCACGGCACGAGGAGGTCGAGGCGTCCTGGGCGGTCATCGACCCGCTGGAGGACTTCTGGGCCGGCCAGCAACCGGCGCACTACCGCGCCGGCGAATGGGGTCCGGCCGAGGCCGATGACATGCTCGCCTCCGACGGACGTGCCTGGAGGCGGCCGTGAGTGAGGGGTGGCGGCGGTGAGCACGCTCTGGGACACCACGGGCACCGAGGTGGTCAAGGCGCTCGGCGCCGCCCGACGCAACGGCGCGGCGGTCACCTCCGGGTTGGCGCTAACCTTCGTTGTGGTTGCTGAGGAGAAGCAGGTGGAGATGGCCGAGAAAGCCGCGACCACCGCCGCTGCGATGCATCCTTGCCGGCTGGTGATGGTGGTCCGCCGCGAGAACACCGCCCCCACCCCGCGGCTGGACGCCGAGGTGAGCGTCGGCGGGCGGCTCGGTCCCGGTGAGGCTGTACAGCTGCGGATGTACGGCCGGCTGGCTCTGCACGCCGAGTCCGTTGTCCTGCCACTCCTGGCCCCGGATGCGCCCGTGGTGACCTGGTGGCCGGGTAGGGCACCGGAGCGGCTGGCCACCGACGGGCTCGGTGTGCTGGCCGAACGCCGGGTCACCGACTGCGCCGTTCACGACAATGCGCTCGAGGCGCTACGGATCAGGGCGACCGACTATGCGCCCGGGGACACCGACCTTGCCTGGACCCGGATCACATCTTGGCGGTCGATGTTGGCCGCCGCCGTCGACTCCGCAGGCAGTCCCGGAAGTCCGAGCGTGGCCGTGGCCGGTGGTGAGGTCTACGGCCGTCCCGACAGCGCATCGGCAGCTCTGCTCGCGGGGTGGCTGTCCAGTCGGCTCTTCACCCGCGTCAAGGTTGTCCAACCCGACGGCGGCGCTCCGCACGAGAATGGCCAGCCAGATGCCGCGGGCATCAGCGGCGTAAGGCTGGACCTCGACGGCGCGGACCCAATCTACATCCACCATCGTGGGGGCGTCGGAGTTGTCAGCCGGGCGGGGCGCCCGGACAGCACGGCCGCTCTTGCCGAGCGCGAGATCGGCGAACTTCTCGGCGAGGAACTTCGACGCCTGGACGCAGACGAGCTGTATTGCGAGGCACTTGCCGCGGCGACCGGAACGTCGGGGCTGGGTGGTCGTGCCCCGACGCGTTCCCTCATCTGGGAGGACCCCGCCACGTCCGAAGACAAGGCTCCGCTCGGGACCGCGGCGGAGGCGAAAGCCATTGGGCGCAGCAAGAAATGAGCCGCTCCCCGGAGGTCGTGGTTCATGCGACTCCCGATCTGCTTGCCGATGCGGTGGCCGCACGTTTGATCACGAAGCTGGTCGATGCGCAGAGCGCCCGCGGTTGGGCCAGCCTCGCCTTGACCGGTGGTGGCATCTGCATCGCGGTCCTTGGGGCGCTCCGAAACAGCCCAGCCCGAGATGCGGTGCAGTGGGACCGGCTGGACGTGTGGTGGGGTGACGAACGCTTTCTCCCCCCAGACGACCCGCAGCGCAATGAATTGCAGGCACGGGCGGCCCTGTTGGACCACATTTCGCTGGACCCGGACCGGGTCCACGCAATGCCCGCCGACGCCGGACGATTCGCTGGCGAGCCGGAAGACGGCGCCGATTGGTACGCCGATCAGTTGGCCGCCAGTGCCCGCCCAGAGGATCACGGTTCGGTTCCCCGCTTCGACGTCTGCATGCTGGGCCTCGGTGAGGACGGTCACGTCGCCTCGATCTTTCCAGGCGCGCCGGCGGCCTACGAAACGCGCAGCGTCGTCGCCGTCCACGGCTCTCCCAAGCCGCCTCCGGTGCGGATCAGCCTTACCTTCTCGGCCATCGGATCAGCTTCGGAGGTCTGGCTCGTCGCGGCAGGATCGGGAAAGGCCGCTGCAGTCGGACTGGCAGTGAGTGGGGCTGGGCCGGTTCAGATCCCCGCGGCCGGGGCGATCGGGCGGGTGCGGACGATGTTGCTGCTCGATCGGGCTGCGGCAACTGGCCTGCCGGCCGAATTACTCCGCCTGCCCACGGCCTGAATGGCGAAGATCACAGCCAGCGGCGGACCGGGGGCGGCGGGACGCGCTTGGCCCGTACGACATCGACGATCAACATCTCGATGAGTGTGTCGTCCGAGCGCCGGATCGAAACGGCGCCTGCAGCACAGTGCTCCACGACCCCCAGCACATCGGTGTAGGCCTGCCCACCGCTGGGACCGGTCCGGCCCGGAAGTCGGCGCCGCACGACCATCCGATGGCCGACATCGGCTGGACTGATCCCAGCCATGGTCAGCGGCTCAGCCGCCGCGCCGCTCGCGGAGCTTGTTCAGGGCCTCCTGCAGGATTGCCTCGCCGTCCTCGTCGGATCGGCGTTCCCGGACGTAGGCGAGGTGGGTCTTGTAGGGCTCGTTACGCGGTGCCGGAGGAGGTGCGGTCTGCTCCCGGCCGGCGGGCAGGCCACAGCGGGCACAGTCCCAACTGTCCGGGATCGCCGCGTCGTGGGCGAAAGCGGGAAGGGACTCATGTCCGTTGGCACACCAGAACGGCACCCTGGTGCGCGGGGCGGACTCACCCCGTTCGGCTTCGCCCATCGGTCCCGATCCGACCCGACTTCCACGGATCGCACTGCCACCGGCCACGTACGTGTACTCCTTCGTCGATGAACTGCTGTGCTGACTCTACGGGCTGCTGGTCGGGAGACCTACTCGATGAATGTGTGACGTGCCGCTACTGATGGGTTAGGAAACGGGACCCGTTGGCACCTTCAATAGGATCCCCAGAGCGATGATCGAGGCGCTCCAGGCGATCGCCACGAAGACCGTCAGCCGGTTCAGATTCTTCTCGACCACCGTCGACCCGGACAAGGACGCGCTCGCCGCGCCGCCGAACATCGAGGACAGGCCCCCGCCGCGCCCGCGATGCAACAGAATGAGGACGATCAGCAGAAGGCTGGTGATGACCAGCACGATCGTCAGTAGCAGCTTCACAAGGGGCCAGCGTAGTCAATGGCCGCAAACGGTGCCTCAGCGCCTACCCGCAGTGCCTCTCGGCCTCATGCGCTGCGGCACCGGCCCTGTGCCTATCCGCGGACCGCGACAGTGGCCAGGTCGTAGCCGGCATAGGCCCAGTGCACGACCGCGTTGTGCAGTCGCTCCCCGGCGAGCAGGACGGTCCGCTCCTCCACGACCGGTACGTAGGAGCCGCTGCCGGTCACCGTCTGGGCCACGGTCTCCCATGCGGCCAATGCGGAGCGGTCATTCGGTGCAGCATAAGCCGAATCGACCAGCTCGTTGATGGCCGGATCGTTCAGCTCAGCCACGTTCGTATTACCGGCCGCGGTGATCTCCCGGCCATCGACCAGCGGGCCGAGAAAAGACGCTGGATCGGGGAAGTCCGCGCTCCAGCGGGTCAGCAGGATGCCGTATCCATTGGCTGCCACCGTGGCCGGTGAGCCGATGTCGGAGGTGTAGAAGGTCGCCGGGTCCAGACCTTGGACAGTCGCGTCGATGCCGACCGCCCGCAGGTTCACCCGGATCACGTCAGCGACGGCCAAGGCAGCTGCCTGGTTCGGGGCAGCGATGGTCGTGCTGAACCCGGCGGGGATACCGCAGGCCGACAGCTGACGACGTGCCTCACCCATGTCGCCGACCGGCGCGGTACTGGCCGCCGGCATGTTCCCGGCGACGATGCTGGGCCACAATCCGCGGGTCGGCTGGGCCAGCGGCGCACCGCCGAGCGCTTGCTGGATGGCGGCCACATCGATCGCTGCGGCCACTGACAACCGGCAAGCTGGATTGTCGAAGGGCGCGACGGTCGCCGGCATCGCCAGCAGCTGCAGAGCACCAGTGGCGATCTGGTCTGTCCTGGCTGCGATGTCCGGATCCCCCAGTACGCGCTCGATCGACTCCGGTGCCACTCCCCCGCCGAGATCCAAGTCGGCCGAACCCCCGAGGATCAGTTGATCGCGCTCGACGGCGGCCAACCCGGTGTGCACCTCCACTCGATCGGGCCGAGCAGTACGTACGTCGTCGGTGGACGGGTCCCACACCGGGTTGCGCTCCAGCACGATCCCGGTGATCGGGTCGATCGAAGACACCCGGTACGGACCGGAGGACAGTGGCGCCTGCCCGTAGTCCGCGCGGGTGTCGGCCTCTCTCGGTACCGGACTGGATGACGGCAGAGCCATCACGTGGTCGAAGGCGGCATAGGGGCGACTGAGCCGAAACACGATCGTAGAAGGATCAGGGGTCTCCACGCGGGCCAGGCTCGGAGCCGGATCACCTTCCTCCGCGACGAAGTAGGGACCGGGGTAGGGGGCTTCGGGATCATCGAGCAGCGACACGACGTACAGCGGTCCGCCGATGATGACCTCAGAGGCGAAGGACCGTTCGATCCCGTACTTGACGTCCTGGGCAGTGATCGGGCGCCCGTTCTCGAACGCCGTGCCCGGGCGCAGGGTGTAGGTCCAGGTCTGGTTGTTGTCCGATGCCACACCCAGGCCGGTGGCCAGATCCGGGACCAGCTCAGCTCCGGCGACACCGGCCGCGGAATCATAGGTGACCAACGTGCGGGTATAGAGCCGCATCAGGTTCCAGACCCACGGCAGGTACGACCGGGCTGGATCGAGACTGTCGACGGCCGGCGCGACCGCCCGCAGGGTTCCGCCGCCCTGGATCGATGGGGCCCGGGTCCCATCCACCGCGGCGTCCTGGGTCGCCTCGGCGGTGTTGGCCGCCGCCTCGATCTCCGGGTCTCCAGGTGAGCAGGCGCTGAGCAGCAGGAGCGTCGACAACAGCGCCGCCAACCAACCGGTAACGACGCGCGAGGGCACTGCCCTCCTGGTGGTCATACCTGCCTTCCATCGATCCGGGATCGCGTCGGGGATCGCCCGCCAGCGTCTGGTCAGTCAGCGGCGGCCCGGCAGATCGTGGCAAAGTCCTCGGCCTGCACGCTGGCTCCACCCACGAGCCCCCCGTCGACGTCCGGCTGGGCGAAGATGCCCGCGGCGTTGTCCGCCTTGACCGAACCGCCGTAAAGGATACGCGTCGCAGCGGCCACCTCAGGTCCGTACGTCTGTTTCAGACGCGTCCGCAGTGCACCACAGACCTCCTGTGCGTCCTGCGGAGTGGCAACCTCACCGGTTCCGATTGCCCAGATCGGCTCGTACGCGACGACGAATTCGCCCAGTTCCCCGGCCACCAGCCCGGACAGAGCGGCGTCGAGCTGGGCCACACAGTGCGCGATCTGGTCTCCCGCCTGGCGGACCTGCAATCCCTCCCCCAGGCACAGGATCGGCAGCAGCCCGACCGCCCGGGCGGCCCGCAGCTTGGCGTTGACTAGTGCGTCGTCCTCGTGGTGATGTTCGCGGCGTTCTGAGTGGCCGACCAGCACATACCTGCACTTGAGCGCCGAGAGCATGTGCCCACTGATGTCACCGGTGTAGGCGCCGCCAGCGTGCGGTGACAGGTCCTGGGCGCCGTACCCAATCTCGATCTTGTCGCCATCCACCAGCGTCCGCACGCTGCGCAACGAGATGAACGGCGGAACAACGACGACCTCGACCCTCTCCAGCTGGACCTCTGTCAGGCTGAAGGAGATCTTCTGCACCAGGGCAATGGCGTCGAGGTGGGTGAGGTTCATCTTCCAGTTGCCCGCCACCAACGGGCGCCGTGTGATCCGACTCACGGCGTGGCCGCTTGCCCGGCGTACTCGTCCAGGACGGCGAGACCGGGCAGCTGCTTGCCCTCGAGGTACTCCAGCGAAGCACCGCCCCCGGTACTGATGTGCGAATACGCCGACTCGTCCAGCCCCAGCTGGCGTACGGCGGCGGCCGAGTCCCCGCCCCCGACGACGGACAGCCCGTCCACGTCTGCCACCGCCTGCGCGATCCCACGGGTCCCGGCGGCGAAGGGGGCCAGCTCGAAGACACCCATCGGCCCGTTCCAGAAGACGGTCTGGGCCTGTCTCAGGTGCTCGGTAAAGGCCAGGACGGTGTGCGGACCGATGTCCAGCCCCTTGCGGTCTCCGGGGATC
>JACCTM010000016.1 GCA_013812385.1 Geodermatophilaceae bacterium
CGACGCCCTCGATCGTGTCGAGGCCGGTCATCAGCTGCTCTGCCTGGTCGTGGGTGTAGTCGGCGACCCGATCGGGACCGATCGCGGTCATGAATTCGAAGGCTTGGGTCAGGGCCCACCGGTGCTCGAAGGCCTTAAACCCACCAGGTGAATTGGCCCCTCCCGGGGTGAGGAATTTCGGCTCGACCCCGCGGATGTGCGACCCGAGCGCCTCCTGGTCGAAGCTGGGGATGGTCGGTGTGATCCGTGCCCAGGCAGTCGGCTTTGCCCAGATGATGCCTGTCCCACGTGGCCCGAACAGCCACTTGTGCGCACCGGAAACCAGGACGTCGCATCCCAGCTCGAAGGGTTTCTGATCTTCGACACTGTCGGTCAACGCGATCTGGCCGTAGTCGGTGCGCAGGTATCGCGCAGCGGCGTTGACAGCCGCTCCCTCCAGCTCGGTCTCGCGGCCGAGGGCGGCGTAGCTGTCCTCGTCGAGTGCTTGCCGGTGCTCGGCAATTGCGTCGCGGACCGAACGGGCCGGTGAAGCCAGCCCCCAGGCAGAGAAGTGCATTCGATCTGTGCGCAATGCGAACTGTTCCCGTACTGAGGTCCAGCTCTTCGGGTTCAAGGTTGGTACCCTCGGACCGCCGCCGGTCGGTTCTGGTGAATCCGTACAGCCGGCCAGCAGGCCGAGTGAGGCACCGCCGACGGCGACTCCTCCGGCGGCGACCCCGGCCCGACCGAGGAACGAACGCCGGGAGACCTCGGTCATCACCGAAGTCTGGCAGCCACTTCCCATTCGTTCTAGACCTGCGTATGCCAACCGGCCAGTCTCGAAGGATGAGTGAGATCCCGTCAAGAGTGCAACTCCGGCTGGTCGTTGACGACGCGGCAGCCGCGCTGGACTTCTATGTGGCTGGGCTCGGCGGCCGTGAACTGGTCCGCTACGCGGAGCCCTCCGGAACGATCGTGCATGCCGAGGTCAAGATCGGGGAGTCGGTGTTCTCGCTCACCCAGGCCGACGGCGAGATCAACCGGAGCCCGGCAGATCTCGGAGGGAGCGCCGTGCTGTGCCATCTCCAGGTGCCCGACGCCGATGCCACGGCCGCATCGATGGTCGCGCACGGTGCCACCGTCGTGATCCCGGTCGGGGACCAGTACTACGGGAGCCGCGACGGTCGCCTGCGGGATCCGTTCGGCCACCTTTGGCTGCTGACCCAGCCGCTGGGTGAGCTGAGCCCCAAAGAGATCCAGGCACGAGTCGATGCCGGTGCGCCCTGAGCCCGGTGACCTTTCACCATTCACCGCGAAGCCCTGAGCAACAGAAGCTAGGCCCAGAGGTCGGTCAGCCGGATGCCCAACCGGGCGGCCTGGGCGCGCAGTAGCGGCAGGCTGAGCCCGATCACCGTGCCGATGTCTCCATCGATCGAGTCGACGAACTGACCGCCGAGTCCGTCGATGGTAAACGCGCCGGCGACCTGCATCGGCTCCCCGGACTGCAGGTACGCGTCCAGATCGACTTGGTCCGGCCGACCGAAGTGCACCGTGGTGGCGGCCGCAACCACGTCCGTCGCCTTGATCGACCCGTTCACGACGAGTAGTACGGCCTGTCCGGTCCGAAGCACGCCGGATCGACCCGCGAGTCCGTCCCAGCGATGCCTGGCCTCTTCGGAGTCTTTAGGCTTTCCGAGGACGGTCCCGTCGAGGTCGAGTACCGAGTCTGCGCCGACGATCAGTCCGTCGGAGACCGTCGCGGCGACTGCATTGGCCTTGGCCAGGGCCAACTCCCGGACCAGATCGGCCGGTTCGGCGGCAGCGAAAGTCGACTCGTCGACGCCGCTGACCATGACCTGAGGGTCGAAGCCGGCCTGCCGCAGCAGTCGCAGCCGCCCGGACGATGCGGAGGCGAGAACAAGTCTCGGCGGAACGTGCATCGCGGCCAGTATCGCCTGGCCAGGTCGCTGGTCTGGCGACTGGCCGCCAATGGGTCAGTCGTGACCGCGACTACCCGGTTCGAACTGACCCGATGTCAAGCGGCTAGCGCGGCAGTGCGCTCGTGCGCCAGCCTCCGTGGCCGGGT
>JACCTM010000039.1 GCA_013812385.1 Geodermatophilaceae bacterium
GCCAGAAGTGGGTCAGCATCAGTCGATGTGCACCTGCCGCTGTGGCGGCGCGGCCGGCCTCGCGGGCGCTCAGCAGCAGTGGTGTGGCCGTCGGACTGGGCGGTGATCCGGGCTGCTGATCGCGCGATGTCGCGTCGACGATGTAGAGGTCCGCGTCGCGACCAAGATCGGCCAGCGCCGGATCGAATCCGGTGTCACCGGTATAGGCAACGGAGAAGTCCGGGCCGGACAGTCGTACGCCGACGTTGAGTACGAAGTGCGGCAGAGCCCAGGTCTCCAGCTGAAGCGGTCCGAGTTCGCTTCTGCGGCTTGGCGTTTCATGCCAATCGAAGACTTGCCGTACGGCCTCGGCGTCGCCCTCCTCCAGGATGGCGAGCCGCTCGAGCACCCCCGGCGGGGCGTACAGCGGAATCGAGGGTGCCTCACGACGCCCGAACCAGCGGGCGCGGAACAGGCCGTGCAGATCGATCATGTGGTCCGGGTGTCGATGGGTGATGAGCACGGCATCGATCCCGTCCCCCACCACGGAACCCAGCAGGTCCAGCAGTCGGGGCAGCGTTCCGTACCCGAGGTCGATGACAAGGCGGAAGCCGTCGTACTCGAGCAGGAACCCACTGCACGCGCGGCCGGGCTCGGGCCAGGCGCCACAGCTGCCCAGAACCAGGATCCGACCATTCATTGGCTGCCTTCTCATCTTGATGTGGTGATGCGCGTTATGATGCATACCATGCGCACCACGATCGACCTACCAGAGGATCTGCATCGACTTGCCATATCGCTGTCCCGCGATCTTCAGCAGAGTTTGAGCGTCACAGTCGTCACGCTCATGCGTCGCGGCCTGCGGGTCAGTGAGGAAGCAACTCGGGCACAGACCCGCATCCGGCTGACCGACGGCTTTCCGGTCATCAGCCTCGACCGGCCGACGAGTACCGAAGACGTGCGCTCCCTCGATGATCTGCCTTGACGGAGTTGCTGGACGGCAACGTTCTGGCCGGGTTGGCCAAGGACGACCACTCGACCTATGCCGCAGCGCACCGGTGGTGGCGTACCCGTGGCGACGTCCCGTTCGCGACCTGTCCGATAACTCAGGGCTCACTGTTGCGCCTCTTGCTCTTGAGTGGAGCTGACGTCGAAGCAGCGACGACGTTGGTGCGCCGGATCTGCGACCTCCCGCAGCACGAGTTCTGGTCCGATGATGTCGGCTACCTCGAGGTAGATCTGACTGGCGTACTGGGTCATCGCCAGGTGACTGACGCCTATCTCGCCGCGCTCGCGCGGCATCACGGCGGCAGGCTGGTGACCTTCGACCATGCACTGGCCGTGCTGCACTCCGATGTCGCCACGTTGATCAGGGCCTAACCCGGAATCGACTCCGGTTCGGCGGCCAGCGCGATTCCGACCCGCTCCCGAAGACCGGCGAACAACAGCGCGACGGTCACCCAATCGAACAGTCCGCCGAGAATCATCAGCGGTGAACGCTCGCGGGCTGCTTGCACGCGTAGGCGCAGATGCAACCGGGAATGCATGTGGTCGACCGGGCTGAGCACCAGTGCCCAGGAGAGGGCGAGCACATCGTCGGGCAGTGGGTCGGTGCGGTCCGGCCACGTCCAGTTCCGCGACTTCTGCCGCAAGGAGAGATAGACCAGCGCTTGCTCCGGCTGGATCGTCGAGACCTCGAACTGCGGATCGCCCGGTCCCCAGTCCGGCACCCGCTGGCCCGGCGACAGGCTGAGCAGCCCTGGATCGATCGTACGAAGTCCGCGGCGCGCCGGAGGAACGGCCAACTCCACCCATCGCGGGAAGTACCAGCCCGCCCGCTGCTTTCCCAGCTGGACCAGCCACGGCCACACCGCGGTGACGGGAGCCGGAATCGTCGCTGCCCGGTCGATGATGTGTCCGGCACCTGCGACCAGATCATCACCCGGTAGGTGGCGAGCGATCTCCGCATCGGTGACACCTGAGCGAGCGGCGAGCCGAGTCAGCACGGGCGCCACGCCACCGACCGCGCCAAGAGCCAGCGCGGCCCTGAACAGTCGCCGCTTGATGCCCATGGCCAGCCGAGTCTGCCACCGCAGCACGCCCGCGGGTCGGCACAACGCAGAATGCACGTCATGTGGTGGCAGCTGTTGCTGGCGGTGCTCGGCGGCCTGGCGCTGCTCTGGCTCGTGCTGCTCGGCCTACTCTGGCTCACCCAGCGCAACCACCCGGGTCGAACCAGCATGAGCGAGGCGCTGCGGCTGCTGCCGGACGTGATCCGGTTGCTGCGCCGGCTCGCCGCCGATCCAGAGCTGCCCCGCGGAGTTCGGATCCGGTTGTGGTTGCTGCTGGGCTACCTGCTGTTGCCCATCGACCTGGTCCCGGACTTCATCCCCGTCATCGGGTACGCCGATGACGCCATTGTCGTTGCGCTGGCCCTGCGCTCGGTGACCCGCCGCGCCGGACCCGACGCGCTGACCCGGCAGTGGCCGGGCTCGCCGCAGGGACTCGACGCCGTACGCCGCCTGGCCGGCCTCGACACTGCCTGACCCGCCGACCCGGTCGCCGTTGTGCGCATAACGGTCGGCATCCCGTCAGAGGAACCGCAGCGGATAGACCTCGAAGGAGATCGCCAACTTCACTCCGAGCTGGGCACCGGCCATCCGCGCGAAGCCCTCCAGCATCTCTTCCGGGTCCGGCGCGTTGTCACCGAACGCCTCCAGATAGGCCCGATGCGCCCTCAGCGACTCCACGCCCGCGTCGAAGTAGTGACCGATGTCGACCGCGTGCGTGGCTTGCGGGGATCCGCTGGCGGCAACCAGCCGTACGCCGTTCCACGGCTCGAGGCCCTGACCGAGTAAGTCCCGAAAGACCCAGCGGTTGCCGGCATCCCGGGCCGCGTCGAGAGTCGCCTGTCCGGTGACGATGTGGTCGGCCATGTTCAAGGCGCCGGGGCCGAAGGTGTCCCGGAAGTTGCCGGTGATCACGACCTCCGGGCGATGCCGGCGAATCACGGCCGCGATCGCCTTGCGTAGCGGCAGACCGTACTCCAGCACTCCGTCCGGGAAGCCGAGAAACTCCGGCTCGCTCACCCCGACCGCGGCGCAGGCGGCCCGCTGCTCCTCCTTGCGCACGGGACCGGCTTGTTCGGGGTCGAGGCCGTCGATCCCGGCCTCGCCGCTGGTCACCAGGCAGTACGCGACGCTCGCACGCTGTTGGACTGCGTCGTCACCGGAAGCGGACCACCCGTGGTGCTCATCCACGGAACCGGCGCCGACGCCGAGTCGAGCTGGGGCCCGCTGATCGAGTCGTTGAGCAACCGGTTCACCGACTCGAACTCGACCAGCTCGCGCATAACGTGATCGACACCGTCCAGGCTGCGCTGGACACCGACCAGGGCTGGCACGTGGTCGGCCATTCACTCGGGGCGGTCGTAGCCACCGCAGTGGCCGCCCGACGGCCGGAACAGGTGCAATCTCTGTTGCTGCACGCCGGCTGGATCACCACCGGCCCGCGCGAGGCGTTGATGTTCGACCTGTGGTCCCGACTGCTGGCCATCGATTCGGATCTCTTGGCGCGCATCTCATCCTGGAAGCGATGAGCCCGGCCCTGCTCCAGACGGCCAGCACGGACCAACTCGACGAGATGGTGGCCGGCTTCACCGCCATGCTGGACAGCCGGATCACCCGCCAGATCGAACTCGACGGGCGGATCGACCTCGCCTCGGCGGTGACCGGCATCCAGGCGGTGACGCTGGTGTTGGCCAGCGCCGATGACCGCATCATTCCGCCGTTTCATCAGCGGGCCCTGTCCGGGGCGATCCCAAACGCCCGCTATCGCGAACTGGCTGGCGGACACGGACTTCCGTTTGAGGATCCGGCGCGCTTCTTCCTTGCAATCACCGAGTGGCTCGACGAGCAGCTGGCGAAGCGGGAAGCGGCATGACCAGTCAACCGCAGCAGGTGCGGGGAGTCCGACGGGCAACCCCGCCGACAACTGTTGCCCGAGCCGCAGTGCGACGATCTCCGAAACGCCTTGACTTGGCTGTCCGATCAACCGGACGTCTACCCGGATTGCCTTGCCCTGCAAGGCACCTCCTTCGCCGGAAGTTCCAGCTGGCGGCCATGACCGGACAAGGACACCGACGCGATTTTCGGCGGCGGCCGGCTGAACGGGAGGCGGCCGTCGCACCGGTGACCTGACATGTGCCGGCACGTCCTATTCGAGGCGTACGCCGCCGTCGAGGCTGGCAGAAGGCTGTCTTCTGTCTGTCACGATCGGTGGGTGGAG
>JACCTM010000117.1 GCA_013812385.1 Geodermatophilaceae bacterium
CCGGACCACGGCGTCCTGCTGTGGAGTGGGGTACAGACCCGCATCGTGGACACCCGCCGCGGTGATGACCTCTACCTGATCCCGGCGCAGGGTGACCCGATCCCGTCGGTCGGTACGACAGTCCGCGGCGCCGTCGAGGATGCTCGCCGCTTCTCGCTGATGCGCACGCACTCCGGGCTGCACCTGCTCGCCGGAGTGGTCTTCCGGGACTTCGGGGCGCTGGTGACCGGCGGGAACATGGAGCCCGGAGTGGCTCGGATGGACTTCAACCTGCCCGACATCCCGGCTGACTTCAAAGATCGCATCGCTCAAGCCTGTGCCGCCGAGGTGGCCGCCGACCGGGAGATCCGGGTGGATAACCTTCCGCGCGCAGAGGCTCTGGCGATCCCGGACGTCATCCGAACCGCGACGGATCTGCTGCCGCCTGACCTCGACATCGTCCGGATCGTGGACATCGTGGGACTCGACGTTCAAGCCGATGGCGGCACGCATGTCGCCTCCACCGCGCAGATCGGATCGATCGACGTCGTGAAGGTGGAGAACAAGGGCAAAGCCAACCGCCGGCTGCGGATCCGCCTGACCTACTGACCGACTGACCGAAGATTTCGATCAAGCAGTCATCGGAGGTCAGAGTCAGATCGCGTTGTCGGCCGGTAGCAGCAGCCAGAGGATGAGATAGAGGAAAACCTGGGGACCGGGCAGCACGATCGAGACGACGAAGGCCACCCGTACGACTGTGGGCGACCAACCCAACCGGCGGGCGATACCGGAACAGACACCGGCGATGACCTTGTTCGACGAGTTCCGGGCGAGGGTGTTGCTGGCCATGGACGCTCCTTTGCCAGAGATGGCGAAA
Source organism: Geodermatophilaceae bacterium (assembly GCA_013812385.1). Taxonomy (GTDB): domain Bacteria; phylum Actinomycetota; class Actinomycetes; order Mycobacteriales; family Geodermatophilaceae; genus JACCQS01. The sequence continues at coordinate 857 of JACCTM010000117.1, forward strand.
CCGATAGAACGCCAAACCTAGACTTGATGTCGTGCACGTCGAGGCAATCGCCGGTGACATCACCACCGAAGCAGTCGATGCGATCGTCAACGCCGCTAACCCCGGACTGCTCGGCGGCGGCGGAGTAGACGGTGCCATCCATGCCGCGGGCGGACCGGACATCTTGAGGGAATGCCGTCGGATCAAGCAGGATCTACCCGGCGGACTACTGCCGCGAGGACAGGCCGTGGCGACCACGGCTGGGCGTCTGCCGGCGCGCTGGGTGATCCACACCGCCGGCCCGGTGTACGACGCGGGCAAGGATCGCAGTCCGATCCTGCGCTCCTGCTACGTCGAATCACTTTCTCTGGCAGCCCAACTCGGCGCCACGTCGATCGCCTTCCCGGCGATCTCGGCCGGTGTCTATGGCTGGCCGATCGACGACGCCGCTCGGATCGCGCTCAGCGCCGTACGCGATACCGAAGCATCCGGAATCCAACTCGTACGGTTCGCCCTCTTCGGAGAGTTGGCGCTCCAGGCGTTTGCAAGGGCGTTGATCGACACAGTTCCCCATCGACAAGCTCCTGATTGACATTTATACCCCCTGGGGGTATGAAGGGCATCATGACGACAGCGCACGGAACTGGCTCGGTGGATTGGCCTACGGCGGTCCAGGCGACTCTGCACTGCCTCACCGGCTGTGCGATCGGTGAGGTTCTCGGGATGGTCATCGGGACCGGTTTGGGCTGGTCCAACGGCCAGACGATCGCCCTGGCAGTGGTCCTGGCGTTCATCTTCGGCTACGCCCTGACCATGCGCCCACTGCTGCGCTCCGGCCTAGCACTTGCCGCCGCTGTGAAGCTGGCCCTGGCCGCGGACACCGTCTCGATCGCGGTGATGGAGATCGTGGACAACCTGATCATGCTGGGCGTTCCCGGAGCGATGGACGCCGGCCTGGGCAACTGGATCTTCTGGGCGGCGCTGGCTTTCGCCCTCGGTGTGGCCTTTTTGGTCGCTCTGCCGATCAACCGGTGGATGATTTCGCGCGGGCGCGGCCACGCCGTCGTGCACTCGCAGCACCACTGACGGCGGCACTGGCTTCGGCACGTCCCAGACGGTCTCGGTAGACCGCGCGTACGGCGAAGACCTGGCGCAGTTCGCTGCGTACCTCGCCGAAGAACTCTCGCTGATAGTCCTTGTCCACCAAGGCTGTCACCAAGAACTGCATTCCGCCGATCGCGCCGATAAGACCCGCGGCCTTGAGCAACTCAATCGACAGGTAGACCTCGGCACCCAGTAGGCGCACGGTCGGACCGACAACGGTCGGCGGGGCCCCGACCCATTGTTCGAAGGTCGGCATGGAGATGGTGAGCAATCCGAAGCCGACGTAGAGCGCGGTCACCGTTGCCGCGACGATCAGCGCCTGGACGAACTGGCTGATGAACAGGAGCAGGGTCACGTTGAGCCGTTCCCGGCCATGCAGCGGGATCGAAGGCACCGCTTCACGCGAGCGGCGCGGCGTAAGGGCCCCGCACGGCGCGTCCCCGCATTCTCGTTCCACCTCGTCCCAATTCTCGAAGTCACCGAGCTCCTCCACCTGTGGGGGCAGCCGCAGCCAGGTGAGTACGGCGCCGAGGCCGGCGAACAGTCCGAGGGTGAGCACGTACAGCACGGGTGGGATCTCCGCGGCGACCTTCCACATCTCGGCGTTGAGGAACATGAAGACGCTGAACAGCAGCAGGGTCGGCAGGATCCGCCCGACGACCGGCAGCACGGTGCGCAGCTGCCGGACGGTCAAGACCACGGCCCAGATGCCCAGCGGCACCACGGCGTAGGAGGTCACCGCGTAGACAAGTGCAAGCAGAGCGAGGTTTCCGGCGAACAACCACAGCGCGGTCGGCCATCCAGCGCCGACGATCAGCGCAACCACTGCGGGCGCCAGAACGAAGATCCCGACCTCGAGCACCCCGAACCGGGGGACGTCGGCGAAGGCCGCCCTGCCGCGCAACCGGTTGACCAGGATCCAGATGACGACCGAGCCGAGGATGACGCCGAAGAAGGTTGTGTACCGCAACCACAGCGGCCAAGCTCTCGCGACGGCGAAGCACAACTCGGCGACGAAGACGACGTAGAGCAGCGGGGCGGCTCGAGTGAGGATGTCGCGGCTCGGGCTGTAGTCCACGATCAGGTGCGGTACACCCCGGTGCAGGAACCAGTCCTCGGTGGCCGCGCGCTGGCGGGTCGCCGCCGAGCCGGTCCGGGCCATCGTCTGCGCTATCTCCGAAGCCAAGTCATCTGCCACATCCTGCCTGCCCGGCCTGGGACTGGGACACTCCGGACATGTCGTCGTCCGACCTGTCGCGCTGGCCGCCGCGAACGCTTCGGTTTCTCGCTGTCATGTTGTTCGGGCAGGCGTTCCTCGTCGCATTGGTCGTCATTGGGCCCGAGTTTGTTCAGGAAGCCAAGGGCTGCTCATCCTCAGTCTGCCGGCCGGTCTGAGCGTTGAGGCCGGGTTATTCCGCACGGCTGGGCGCCGAACGCGAGATGCCGACGGGCAAGTTGTCCACCGAGAGTCCACGAAAATTTCTGTCGATCCCGCCCTGCGTTCACCTGATCTGCGGTGAGATGGGGCGATGACATCTGGGCAGCGCATGCGGGGTACGGCGGGGATCGTTGCGGCCGTGGGGATCGTGGTCTCCTCGGTCACCCCAGCACAGGCTGCCGACCCGGGATCCGTCCGATTCGCGACCTTCAACGCCTCGCTGAACAGATTCGACGCTGGCCTGCTGATCACGGATCTGTCCACACCGGGCAACGCCCAGGCGGCTAACGTCGCCGAGATCATTCAGCGAACCGCGCCCGACGTGGTCTTGATCAACGAGTTCGACTTCGACGAAGCCGGCACGGCCCTGCGACTGTTCCAGGACAACTATCTCTCGGTGCCGCAGCACGGCGCACCGGCAATCGACTATGCGTACTCCTACACCGCGCCGGTGAATACCGGGGTGCCCTCGGGCTTCGATCTGAACAACGACGGCACTGTCGGTGGCCCCGACGACGCCTTTGGCTTCGGCTTCTTCCCCGGCCAGTTCGGGATGGCCGTCTACTCGAAGTACCCGATCGACCTCGACGCCGTCCGTACCTTCCAGACCTTTCTCTGGAAGGACATGCCCGGCGCGCTGCTCCCGGACGACCCCAACACGGCCGAGCCGGCCGACTTCTACTCACCCGACGAACTCGACGTGTTCCGGTTGTCGTCGAAGAGCCATTGGGATCTGCCTCTGGAGGTCGGCCGGCGCACCGTGCACTTCCTGGTCAGTCACCCGACGCCGCCGGTCTTCGACGGCGTCGAGGACCGCAACGGACGGCGCAACTCCGACGAGATCCGACTGTGGGCCGACTACATCACGCCGGCAGCCAGCGGCTACATCTACGACGACGAGGGCGTCTACGGCGGTCTTCCACGCGGGGCGCACTTCGTCGTGGCCGGCGACCAGAACTCCGATCCGCTGGACGGCGACAGCCTGCCAGGTTCGATCGATCAACTGCTCGACGACCCGCGAGTCAACACGAACCGGACACCCGATTCGTTCGGGGCAGTGCAGGCCGCGATCCAACAGGGCGGCGCCAATCGGACCCACTTGTCACCGCCGCGTTTCGACACCGCCGACTTCTCCGAGCCGGAGCCGGGAAACCTACGCGTGGACTATGTGCTGCCCTCGACCACGCTGTCGATCCAATCCACCGGGGTGTACTGGCCGACGAGTCTCAACCCGCAGTACCGGCTCGTCTATGACCCGAGCTTCGCGTTCGGCGTAGCCAGTTCCGATCATCGACTCGTGCGCGTGGACGTCCGGGTTCCCGGGGCCTGAACCAGCCGCGAGGCCAGGGCAAGACCCGGCTTCGTCGCTTGCACCGGGTCTGTCCTAGCGTTCACTTCGTGACCGACCGAAGCGGGGTACGGCTGTCCGACCTGACCACGCTCCGTACCGGCGGTGTGGCCGCGCACGCTGTCTCGGCCGAGTCCCTCGACGAACTCGTGGATGCCGTACGCAGCGCTGACGCCGCCGCGCGAGCCGTACTCCTCATCGGTGATGGTTCGAATCTCGTTGCCCCCGATCAAGGTTGGAATGGTGAGGTCGTCCTGATCCGGGTCCGGGGGATCGAGTCCGTACGTCGCGGCCAGGACATCGATGTCCGGGTGGCCGCTGGTGAACCCTGGGACGAGGTGGTCACTCGCTCGGTCGAGGCCGGGTGGTCGGGATTGGAGTGTCTGTCCGGGATCCCCGGCCGAACCGGAGCGACGCCGGTGCAGAATGTCGGCGCTTACGGCCAGGAGGTGGCCGACTCGATCACCGGCGTGGAAGTGTTCGACCGGGAGAACGACCGGCGGATGTCCTGGTCGGCGGCGGCGTGCCGATTCGGCTATCGCGACAGCCGCTTCAAGCACACCGATCGGTTCCTGGTGCTCTCCGTGCAGTTCAGGTTGCGGCAATCCAGGAACTCGGCGCCGATCGGGTACGCCGAACTGGCCTCCCGGCTCGGGGTCGAGGTGGGCCAGCGAGCACCGGCGGCCGACGTGCGCGCGACTGTTCTGGATCTGCGCCGGACCAAGGGCATGCTGCTGGACGCCGCCGATCACGACACCTGGAGTGCCGGGTCTTTCTTCACCAACCCGATTCTCACGCCGGGC
>JACCTM010000121.1 GCA_013812385.1 Geodermatophilaceae bacterium
ATGTCTACGAATACATGGATTGGATCCGTGACAGGGTCAATCAGCTGATCGGTGACTCCTACCTCGAGCGCTGGTGGGAGCTACGCGACGACTATTCGGCTGGGCGGTCCGACTATTCGATCTACTATGGCGGGCCGTACATGCAGACACTGGCCTGCGACCTCGACGGCAACGGTCGAGACGACCTCGTGCTCTACGACCGCGGACGCTGGTACATCAGAACCAGCGTCTCAGAGGGCGCGCCCGACATCGTGTTCGACTACGGCGCCGAGTGGTTGACGCCCATGTGCGGGGATTGGGACGGCGACGGTCGTGACGGGATCGCGACGTTCGACGGCTATTCCTGGTACATGAAGAACGTCCCGGGACCAGGGCCTTGGGACGTCGAGGTGTCCTACGGGTACCCGGAGCTGATCCCCGTCGCCGGCGATTGGAACGGGGACGGACAGGACACAATTGGTGGGTTCGATCCGGACAGCGCGACATGGTACCTGCGCAACGCGAACTCGCCCGGCCTGCCAGAGGAGATCTGGCAGTACGGCTTCCTCGACGGGGCGAGCCAACCTGTACCAGCCGACTACAACGGTGACCGGCGCACCGATCTAGCGATCTTCCGAGACGGGGAGTGGTACATCCGGACTGAGCCCGGCCCCGGTCCCTACCAGCGCAGTTTCGAGTACGGGCTGGCCAGCGACTTCCCGCTCGCCGGGAATTGGGACGGCATCGGTGGTGACGGCGTAGCTGGAACCCGCAACGGTCGCTATCACTTCTGACCCGCCACCTCGCTGTCCGTGCGCCGTCACGGCAGCACGTGATCGGATCTCTTCGGTGGCCTTAAGGTTTCGGGGTGAACATTTCCGCGCTGAGAGGGAGACGATCGATGACGTCACGGCGGGGCGCGAGTCCTGCATCAGGCGACGCTTCGCGGGTTGAGCAATTGCGGTCGCGCTGGGACGAGCACGGGCGCACCGACCCGATGTGGGCGGTCCTCACCGACTCAGCCAAGTCAGGTGGTCGATGGCAGGCCGAGGACTTCTATGCCCACGGCAGCGCCGAGATCGAGCGCTTGATGAAGCGCCTCGACGAGCTCGGCCTTGCCCACCAGCGTCAGAGTGCCCTCGACTTCGGCTGCGGCGTAGGCAGACTGACCAATGCACTTGCCGACTACTTCGAGCACGTTGACGGGGTCGACATCTCGGCGGAAATGGTGAGGCAGGCCGCGCAAATGGCCCCCAACCGGGACCGATGCACCTTCCACACCAACGTGGCCTCAGATTTGAGCATCTTCCCAGACGACCTGTTCGATCTCGTGCATTGCAACATCGTGCTGCAACACGTGGGACCGCAGCTCACGCGTTCCTACATCGCGGAGTTCGCACGCATTGTGCGGCCTGGCGGCGTCGTGCATTTCCAGTTGCCGGTCAAGCCGGCGCCGGGCCCGATCGGGTTTGTGCTGCAGCTGGCCCCAAAGGCGCTCCTCAACCGGCTTCGGGGAATGTCCATGCACGGGGTCTCGGAGACCCGCGTTCATGCCCTGCTCTACTCCCGCGGGCTTCAGGTCGTGGCAACAGATCCCGACGAATCGGCCGGGCATCGATGGATCAGCCGTCGGTATACGGCGGTCAAACCCGCGAAGGGGCACTCGGCATGAGCGGCACGCACGGCTTGGAAGGGCCGGTCGAGCCCGCCTCGCCCGATCCCGGCTACTTCGACGAGTCGTATTACGAGACAAACGGTCAGCTCGGCGACCGCCCCGCCCTGCGCTTCTATGTCCGGCTGGTGCAGCGCTACGGCGCAGCGGGACCCTACTTCGACTTCGGATGTGGCACTGGCCATCTCCTGCGCCGACTCTCGGTGCTCGGTCCGGCATCCGGGTTCGAGATCTCGGAGTTCTCCGCCGCGCGCGCCCGCGAGACAGCACCCGGATGCACGGTTGCCACGTCTATGGATGACATCCCAGACAATTCGATCCGCACCCTCACGGCGGTCCATGTCGTAGAGCACGTTGACGATGCCACCGCCGACCGGATCATCGAGGTGTGGAGAAGGGCGCTGCTCCCCGGCGGACGACTCCTGGTCGTCACACCGGACCTCGGGGGCCGGGCCCACAAGATGCTGGGCGAGTCCTGGGATGGGTTCTCTGATCCGACACACATCAACCTGAAGAGCCACGGTCAGTGGCGTCGCTTCTTCGCCGACCGTGGACTTGAGGTTGTGGTCGAGGGCAGCGACGGAATGTGGAATCCGCCGTACGCCGATGGCGCGCGAATGTGGGAAGGGGCTCGCTTCTCCGTACCCGCCTTCGTTCAGTTCCTGGCCGGGCGGCTGCTGGTGCCACCCGGATCGGGCGAGTCGTCGATCTTCGTCCTGGAATCGCGCTAGTCACCCTCTATCCGAGCGGCTGAAGCAGCTTCCCACCCGCCCGGTAGCTTCTCCCCCCGTGAAGGCCCTTCGTCGACTGACCGTCCGTGCCGCTCTGCCCCGGGAACTACTCCCGCTCAGCGAGTTGGTGATGAACCTGCGCTGGTCGTGGCATGCCCCCACCCGCGACCTGTTCGAGCAGGTGGATCCGAAGGTGTGGCAGGACTGCGACGGCGACCCGGTTCGGCTGCTCGGCCAGGTCAGCTCGCAGCGACTGGGCACCCTGGCCGCGGACTCGACTTTCCTGGAACGGCTGCACTCGACGTCCGAGGATCTGCACGGCTATCTCGGCCAGCCCCGCTGGTACCAGTCAGTCACCCAGGAAGCCGGGACCGAGGACGACCCGTCACCCATCCGCTGGCCGTCGGCGATCGCGTACTTCTCGCCGGAGTTCGGGATCACCGAGGTCCTCCCGCAGTACTCCGGTGGTCTCGGGATCTTGGCCGGTGACCACCTTAAGGCCGCCTCCGATTTGGGGGTACCGCTGATCGGAGTGGGACTGCTCTATCGGTCGGGCTACTTCAGCCAGAGCCTGTCTGCCGACGGCTGGCAACTCGAGCACTATCCCGCCCTGGACCCGCACGGCTTGCCGCTCGCGCTGGCCAGGGACGAAGACGGTACGGCGCTGCGGGTCACCGTCGAGCTGCCCGACGGTGGCCGGATGTTCGCCCAGGTCTGGATCGCACAGGTCGGGCGGATCCCGCTCCTGCTGCTCGACTCCGACATAGAAGACAACGGCGCTGCCGAGCGGAGTGTCACCGACCGGCTCTACGGCGGGGGAGAGGACCACCGGCTGCGTCAGGAACTGCTGCTGGGGATCGGCGGGGTCCGGGCCATCCGCGCGTACTGCACTCTCACCGGTCATCCGGAGCCGGAGGTCTTCCACACGAACGAGGGACACGCCGGTTTCCTGGGTATCGAGCGGATCCGCGAACTCACCGAGCGCGGCCCGGAGTTGAGTTTCGACGAGGCGCTCGAGGCCGTACGCGCCGGAACCGTCTTCACCACCCACACCCCGGTCCCAGCAGGTATCGACAGGTTCCCGCGTGGGCTGATCGAGGCGCATTTCGACACCTTTGGAGCCGGCATCCCGGTGGCCCGCCTAGTGGCCCTCGGCGCCGAAGAGGACCCGGACAAATTCAACATGGCGCACATGGGGTTACGCCTGTCCGGCCGGGCCAACGGGGTGAGCAAGCTGCACGGGCAGGTCAGCCGAGACATGTTCGCGAGCCTCTGGCCGGGCTTCGACGACGACGAGGTCCCGATCAGTTCGATCACCAACGGCGTTCATGATCCGACCTGGGTGGCCCGCGAGATCCAGGAACTGAGCCGGACCGGTGACTGGCCCGAAGCCCTTTCGGCACGAGACGTCTGGCAACTGCGCCGCGAGCTGCGTGGGCAGCTGATCACCGAGATCCGCCGCCGGCTGCGCGCTTCGGCGGCCGCGCGAGGGACCCATCCAGCCGAGCTGGCGTGGGTCGATTCGGCGTTCGATCCCGACGTACTGACCATCGGGTTCGCCCGCCGGGTCCCTTCGTACAAGCGGCTGACGCTGATGCTGCGCGAGCCCGAGCGCCTGCGTGCCCTGCTGCTCGACCCCAAGCGTCCGCTTCAGGTCGTCATCGCGGGTAAGTCTCATCCGGCCGACGAAGGTGGAAAGAAGTTGATCCAGGAAATGGTCCGCTTCACCGACGATCCGGAGGTACGCGGGCGGATCGCCTTTCTGCCGGATTACGACATCAGGATGGCGCGCTACCTCTACTGGGGTTGCGACGTCTGGCTCAACAACCCGCTGCGTCCGCTCGAGGCCTGTGGCACTTCCGGGATGAAGTCCGCACTCAACGGCGGCCTCAATCTCTCGATCCGCGACGGCTGGTGGGACGAGATGTACGACGGCCAGAACGGCTGGGCCATCCCGACCGCCGACGGTGTCGAGGATCCGACCCGCCGCGACGACCTCGAGGCAGAGGCGATCTATGACCTCCTGGCCAAGCAGGTGCTGCCGAGCTTCTACGGCACCGACGACGCGGGGCTACCCTCGCGCTGGATCCAGATGGTCCGGCACACGGTGACCACGCTGGGCCCCAAGGTCC
>JACCTM010000096.1 GCA_013812385.1 Geodermatophilaceae bacterium
CGCGATCACGTCGTCGCGGAACTCTCTCGGATAAGGCTTGGGCACGATGCAACATCCTTCCAGCGGCACCTCACGGCACCACAGATCAGATGTCACCTATCCGTGCAGCAGACCCGTCTGGAAGTCGAAGTGCTGGCGGGTACCGGGCCATTGCAGGTAGATGCCGTCGTGACGCAGGCCCTCCCGGTCCAGTCGTTCCCCGACTCCGTTCTCGCGGAGCAACTCGACCGTCCCCTGTTCGAGGACGCCCGCCCGCTGCCGCGCCTCGACGTAGTCGCGCGACCGGTTCTCCACGATCACCGACTCGATGCCGGCATTCGCCAGCGATTGGCCGAGGACCAGGCCGGCCGGTCCGGCACCGATGATGGCCACTTGGGTACGCATGCCTGAGACACTTCCCTGCCAGCGCCCGCATCACCAGCCACGGAAGGCGGATCGCGATGAGTAAGCCCGGCACCGCGTTGCCGCAGTACCGGCACGACCCTGACGACACCCATCCCGCGCTGCTCAGCCCGGATTACCGGTCGACCCGGCTGCGGGCCCCGCTACGAACGCCGGTGGACCTGCCTCAGCGGTTGACCGAAGTCACCGGGCCGGTGCTCGGCGACGGGCTGGTGCAACCCGAGGATGCCGATCTCACCCGGGGCTACGCCGGGGAACCGGCTGGTCAGCGGATCATCGTCTCGGGCCGGCTGTTGGACGGGAACGGCAACTCGATCCCGCAGAGTCTGGTGGAGATCTGGCAGGCCAACGCGGCCGGGCGCTATCGCCATGATCGGGACAACTGGCCTGCCCCACTGGACCCGAACTTCGATGGGATGGGCCGCACGCTCACCGATGGCGACGGCCGGTACAGCTTCACCACGGTCAAGCCCGGCGCCTACCCGTGGAAGAACCACCACAACGCGTGGCGTCCGGCGCACATCCACTTCTCCGTGTTCGGCCGGTCTTTCACCCAACGACTGGTCACCCAGATGTACTTTCCCGACGACCCGCTTTTCGGTCAGGACCCGATCTTCAACGCCGCCCCGGCTGCCGCTCGGGAACGGATGATCTCGACGTTCTCACTCGAGGGCACCCGGCCCGACTGGGCCTTGGCGTTCACCTTCGACATCGTCCTGCGCGGCTCGGATCCCACACCATTCGAAGAGGGGGACTCGTGACATCGGACCGACTGCTGAGCAGTCCCTCACAAACGGTGGGGCCGTTCCTCTCGATCGGGATGACCTGGTCGGACGGTGAGCAGGTCGTACCCGAGGGAAGCCCGGACGCCTGCTGGATTCACGGGCGCCTCCTTGACGGTGTCGGGGAGCCCGTACCCGACGGCGTGGTCGAGACCTGGCAGGCCGACCAGAACGGCGAGTTCGCCCACGCCCAATCTCGGTTGGGTTCGGGGTCCGGCTCGTTCGGGGGCTTCGGACGGAGCCTGAGCGGACCGGACGGGCAGTACGGCGTTCGTACGGTGAAGCCGGGGAGCGTCAGCGACGGCGCGGGCGGGCTCCAGGCGCCGCATTTGGACGTGTCGGTGTTCGCCCGCGGACTGCTGCACCGGGTCGTGATGCGGATCTACTTCGGCGACGAGGAGCAGGCCAATGCCACGGACCCGGTACTCAGCGCGCTGCCCGATGACGCCGCCCGGTCCACGTTGATCGCGGCGGTGGACGGAGACGGCGGTTACGCGCTCGACATCCGGCTGCAGGGTGCTCACGAGACCGTCTTCTTCACGGTCTGAGCGAAAGAGCGAATGTGAGCGAAGCCAACGAGCGGGATTGGGGCAGCCATGGCCTGTTCACGCAGACCCACCAGCGGGGTGAGGTCCGCCACGAGGTGAGCAGCCGGGCATGGTTGCAGGCCATGCTCGATGCCGAGGCCGCACTGGCGCAGGCGTGCGCGGCCGGCGGCATGATCCCGGCCGAGGCAGCGCGGGCCATAGCCGGCGCGTGCACCGATGTCGGCCAGTACGACGACGCCAAGCTGGGCGAACTCGCGGCTCGGACCGGCAATCCGGTCGTCGGTCTGGTCGGCGAGATCCGGGCGGCCCTACCGCCGGAGTTCGCCGAGGACGTCCACTGTGGAGCGACAAGCCAAGACATCGTCGACACCGCCGCGATGCTCGTCGCCCACCGGGCCATCAGCGCGCTACGCAGAGACCTCGACGGCTGCGCAGCCAGCGCCGCCGACCTTGCCGAGCGGCACCGCGACACGTCGATGGTCGCCCGCACACTGCTCCAGCTGGCGGTGCCGACCACGTTCGGACTCAAGGCGGCGACGTGCACTTCATCGACTCGATCGAGAGCAGTCAGGCATTGCGCGTGGTCAACCGGCTGGGCCGTTCGATGCCGGCACACTGCACACCCACCGGCAAGGCGTTGCTGGCCACCCTGTCCGAGCCGGAACTGCTGGCCGCCTATCCCGACGAGGAGCTCGTGCAGCTGACCCGGCATTCGATCGGCACCAGCCAGGAGGAGAGCGAGGAGGGTGTGCAGTCGCTCGCGGTCGCCCTGCGAGCCGTCGGCTCGCCCCGGCTGGCGCTGTGCGCGTC
>JACCTM010000114.1 GCA_013812385.1 Geodermatophilaceae bacterium
GTTCCGATCGGGGCGATCATCGACGGGCTTGGCGCCGCGCTGGACGAGGCAGAGCAGGGCGGCCGGATGTCCGGCGGGCTGATCCTGTGTTTTCTGCGCGATCGCGGCCCCGACGAAGCCGCTGCAATTCTTGCCGCCGCCGAGTCGAGGTTGGGCTCGCTGATCGGAGTCGGGCTGGATTCGGCCGAGGTCGGGTATCCACCGGGCGCGTTCCGGGACACCTACGCCGCGGCCCGCGACCTCGGGCTGCACACGGTCGCCCACGCCGGCGAGGAGGGGCCACCGCCCTACGTCTGGGAGGCACTCGATGTTCTCGGCGTCGAGCGGATCGATCATGGCATCCGGTCGATGGAGGATCCCGAACTGGTTGCTCGGCTGCGCCGGGATCGCATTCCGCTGACGGTGTGCCCGTTGTCGAACGTCCGGCTCGGGGTGGTCGAACGACTCGAGCTGCACCCGCTGCCTCGGATGCTCGCCGAGAGCCTGATGGTGACGGTGAACTCCGACGATCCGGCCTACTTCGGTGGCTACGTCGGCGACAACTACGACGCGTGCGTCCAAGAACTCGGCCTCGACCGTAACCAGCTGATCCTGCTCGCGCAGAACTCGGTCAACGCGTCGTTCGCACCCGACCAGCGCAAGGCTGCACTCCTGGCCCAGATCGATGCCTGGATCCGCGGTGGACAGGACGGGTGAACGCGACGGCAGATCATGGCCTTGGCCAGCGTGCTAGGAAGGGTCAATGACCCAGGGTGAGCGCGCGGTGCGGTTACTGCTGATCGGTCCACCGGGCTCGGGCAAGGGCACCCAGGGCAAACGGGTGGCGCAGCGGTACGGCGTGGAGCACATAGCCGCCGGAGACCTGCTGCGCCTTGAGGTGGAGACCGAGTCCGGCATCGGTAGACGCGCCGCGGCGTCGATGCAGCGGGGGGAGCTGGTCCCGGACGCTCTGGTCTACGAGCTGGTCATGCCGAGAGTCCTGGCTGCTGGCAAAGCGAACGGCTATGTACTGGACGGCTTTCCGCGCTCGGTCGGACAAGCGGAGGAAGGTCGCGCGATCTTCGAGGACAACGACGTGGCGGTGCGGCTGGCTGTACTACTCGACGCCATCCCGGATGACCTGCTGCCCCGACTGCTCGAGCGAGCGCAGAGCGAGGGCCGCTTCGACGACACTCCTGAGGTGATCCGGGCGCGGCTCGACGTCTTCAAGGAGGAGGTCGAGCCACTGTTGGCCTTCTATCGGGAACGCGGCCTGCTGGTCACCGTGGACGCCAGCGGTTCACCCGACGATGTGTGGGCGCAACTTCAGGCTGTCGTCGAGAGCACATAGTCCGGCTGGGCCTGGGACCTGTGACTTGGTGACGTGCTGGAGCGGGTGACGAGAATCGAACTCGCGTAGCCAGTTTGGAAGACTGGTGCTCTACCATTGAGCTACACCCGCGCTGTACGGCGTACCCGAGGGCACCGTACGAGCACAGAGGTTACCCGGCGCCTAGGCCGTTCCGGTTACCCGGACCGAGCGAAGGCAGCGCAACGGTTCACTAGACTGGCCTTTCGCCGCGGGGTGTGGCGCAGCTTGGTAGCGCACTCGCTTTGGGAGCGAGGGGCCGCAGGTTCAAATCCTGTCACCCCGACATGACACCGCCCCGCGAAATGTCGCCGCCCAGCACCACGTCGCCGCCCAGCGACCCGTCCGGCGACCACGACCAGCCGCTCAAGGACATCCTGGCCGGCGGCCACCTCGGAGTGCTTGCCACCCTGAAACGGGACGGGCGGCCTCAGCTCTCGGATGTCTCCCATCAGTTCGACGCGGATCCGGACACCATCCGGGTGTCCATCACCGAGGGCCGTGCCAAGACCGCGAACCTGCGGCGTGATCCGCGGGCCAGCCTGCACGTCCGGCCCCGCAGCGGCGGGGGGTACGCCGTGGCCGAAGGTATCGCGCAACTGTCACAAACCGCAGCTGGCCCGATGGATGTCACGGTCGAGGCGCTGGTGGATCTGTATCGCACCATCAACGGCGAGCATACGGACTGGGACGAGTACCGGATGGCCATGGTCAAGGACCGCCGCATCGTGCTCACGATCCTCGTGGACAGGATCTACGGCTGGGCGCCGCAGTCCGATTAGTCGCCTCAGCGCGTCGAGGGCGGGTATTTACCGGCCAACTTCTGCACCGTCGTGATGTTGCGCGTGGTTCCAGGGCCGAAGGCAGCCCACTGGGCTTGCCTGCCGGTCAGCCGGCTCTCGAAGCCGTCCCGGACCAACCAGTGCACGTCGCGACCGGCGACGGCAAAATCCTCGGCCTCGCTGCGCAGTGCCAGCAGTCGGGCGACCGCCTCGGCGGATGGATCATTCTTGAGGAAGGTCACGTAGTAGCGTCCTGGCGCTGCCGAGAAGGGCTCGAGGGCAACCACATTGGCCAACTCGGCAGGTGTGCGTACGAAGGTGGCCACCGGATAACCCAGGTCAACTTCCAGTCGGGTCTCGAGCAGCGACTCGACGTCTGCGGGTTCGCGCTGCTCCCCGTCGACGATGACGTTTCCGCTGGCGATGAACGTCTCTACACCGGACAGCCCGTATCCGATGACCAGCGACCTCAGGTGGTCCATTTTCACGTTGTGGGCGCCGACGTTGATGGCACGGAGGAAGGCGACGAGCTGGGTCACGAGCCGGACACTAACCGGAAATGGCCGGAATTCCGGGTCCCCAGTCGATCCCCATCGCCCTCGCGATTCGGACGAAATCCGCGCGGCCGATCTTGAACAGCCCACGGCGGAACGGGTAGCCCCACCGCTGGGGGTCGGCGATGAAGTCCAATTCGCCCACGAGCGGACGCGCCGGCGCTGGAGTGACCTCGAGGAAGTCGACCCGCAGCCGCCACGGGTGGAAGTCCGGCTGCATCTCGACTTGATAGGGCGCGTCCCCGGTCACCCGGGCAAGGGCAGTGAACTCCTGTACCGGCTGGCCACCGCGCATCTCCGTACGCGGGGAGTAGAAGACCAGCCCGTCACCGGGACGCAGCCGCTGCAGCCTCGTGGATCGCCCGTGATCAGCCTGCGTGAACCCGCCGACCACACCCAACCGCACGTGCTCCAAGGACACCGTGTTGACCCAGAATGCTGCGGCCTGCTGCTCGGGCCGAACCTTTGTCATGCCTGCACCGTGCCGCAGACCTCTGACAAGTTCGGCTGCCACTGCGCCAGGGGGCCACCGACGCGGGCGCCGAGTTCTTCGGCACTAGACTCGTCCACGGCCGAGCCCCTGATGACTACGGCCAATCCAAATGATCTGCCTGAGGAGTTACGCCTGTGAAGACCACGGTCGAGCCGTTGAGCCCGACCCGGGTGAAGTTGGCCGTCGAGATTCCCTTCGACGAGCTCAAGCCCGCGTTCGATGCTGCGTACAAAAAGATCGGCGCCGAAGTACGGATTCCAGGCTTCCGACCGGGCAAGGTGCCTGCTCGCATCCTCGAGCAGCGGATCGGCCGCCCGGCAATCCTCGACGAGGTCGTCAGCAACGCCGTACCACAGGCCTACGGCGAGGCGCTCCAAGAGAACGACGTACGCCCCCTCGGTCAACCGGAGATCGAGGTCACCAAACTCGAGGACGGGGAGACGATCTCCTTCACCGCGGAGGTGGACGTCCGACCCACGATCGAGGTGCCGGATCTGGAGTCCCTGGCCGTGACCGTCGATCCCGTCGAGGTCACCGACGAGGAGATGGACAACCAGATCGATGCGCTGCGGGACAGGTTCGCGATGCTGACCGGTGTGGACCGCTCGGCGGCGACCGGTGACTACGTCAGCCTCGACCTCTCCGCAACAGTTGACGGCAAGGAAGTCGAGGGCGGTACGACGACGGGGCTGTCCTACCAGGTCGGCGCCGGCGACCTCATGGTCGGCCTCGACGAGGCGTTGGTCGGGATGGACGAGGCCGACACCAAGACCTTCCAGACCCAACTGGCTGCCGGTGACCAAGCCGGGAAGACAGCTGACGTGGAGATCACCGTACGGTCGGTCAAGGAGAAGGAGCTCCCAG
>JACCTM010000116.1 GCA_013812385.1 Geodermatophilaceae bacterium
TGCATCAGGACTCCACCGGTCACTCCGGGCTGATCTACCCGGGTCTCGCGCAGCGGATGAGCGCAGGCACCGGCATCCTGCACTCGGAGAAGAACGACTCCTGGCGACTGCAAGGTGGCGACACGCATAGCGATCCGGTTCACTTTGTCCAGATGTGGGTCGTACCCGACGAGGCCGGGATCTCCCCCGGGTACGAGCAGCTCGAGATCGATAACGACCTCCTTGCCGGTGGGCTGGTACCGGTCGCCTCCGGTATGGACCAGCACGCCGGGGCTGCGGCCATCCGGATCGCCAACCGGTACGCCGCCCTGCACGCCGCCCGGTTGCAGCCCAACCAGAGCGTGCAACTGCCGGACGCTCCGTATCTGCACCTGTTCGTCCCACGCGGCAGGGTCACGTTGGAAGGCGCCGGCGAACTGGCGGCGGGTGACGCTGTGCGGTTCACCGGGACCGGTGGCCAGCGGATCACCGCGAAGGAGCCTGACTTGACCCCAGCCACTCATCGGTGGGACTCCGCCAGGCCGCTCACGGAGATTCTGGTCTGGGAGATGCACGCCAGCCTCGCTGCGTGAGGCGCTGATTTCCCCGCACTGACGCACACGGGGAGCGCCGGGAACCCAGCTTCGAGTCGAGGTCGGCTCCCCTGAAGTATTGCCGGCGTGCTCGCCGGTCTGGGGCGCGCCATCGCGCGCCGCCCGCTTCTCGTTGTCGTTGTGTGGCTCCTTCTGGCCGCCTTGGGCTTCACCGCTGCGCTCGGCGGGTTCGGCGAAGGGCTGTTCCCGCGGCTGACCTCCGGTGATCCGTCCGTACCGGGAGAGGCCCGGGACGGGCAGGAGATCCTGCTGGACAACGCCGAGACCGGCGGTGGCCTGACCTTGCTCGTCGACGGGGTGCAGGTCACCGATCCCGGCCTGGTCGGCCCGATCAGCAGCGCTCGCGAAGAGTTGGCCGTCCTCGACGGAGTCCTTCGCGTGCTCGACCCGCTGGGCGCCCCGGGCGGTCCAGGAGGACCCGCGGCAACCGGGTTGGTGGCCGAGGGAGGCGACGGCCTGCTGGTCGTCGTGGATCTGAAACCCGATCTGAGTGAAGCCGACAACGACGCCGCCCTGACGTCGGTCCAGGCTCTCCTCGACGGCGCCGCCGCGGAGATCACCGAGTCGGTCGAGGGTGCTCGTGCCCTGGTCGGTGGCACGAGGCCGCTGATCACCGCGATCACCGATCAGGTCTCGGCCGACCTCGCCACCGGGGAAGGCATCGCGCTGCCGGTCAGCCTGCTCGTACTCATCCTGGTCTTCGGGGGGTTCCTGGCCGCCGGAATGCCAATTCTCGGTGCGATCGCCTCGATCGCGGTCAGCCTTCTCGGGTTGCTGGGCTTTTCGTATCTGATCGACCTCGACGCCAGCGTCGTCAATGTCGTGACGGTGCTCGGGCTGGGTCTGTGTATCGACTACGGCCTGCTGATCGTCTCCCGCTTCCGCGAGGAACTCCGCAAGCCGGCGCAGCGCGTTGGTACAGCACTCGCCGAGACGATGGCCACCGCCGGTCGTACGGTCGTCTTCTCTGCCATCACTGTGGGAATCAGCCTGTCCGGTCTGCTGCTGTTCACCGCCGACTTCCTACGGGCGGTCGGGGCCGCCGGGATCAGCATCGTCCTTGTCGCCCTGCTCGTTGCACTGACCCTCATCCCCGCCCTGTTGGCCCTTGCCGGGCCTCGAATGGTCCAGCCGGGCACACTGCACCGGATACCGGGGTTCCGGACTGTGCTGCGCCGGTTCGGGGACATCTCGCCGCCCGATGGCGTGTTCTCCCGCCTCGGCCGAGCCACCCAGCGCCGTCCACTCCTGGTGGTGCTCGGAGTTCTGGCGGTGCTTGTCCTATTGGCCGCGCCGGTTGTGAATCTCCAACTGCGCAACTCCGGAGTCACATTGCTGCCCGAGTCAGCGCCGCAGCGGCAGTTCTTCGACACTCTGACCGCCGAATATCCGGCCGCCGGCTTTCCGGCCGTACAAATCGTAGGTCGGGCCAGCCCGGCACAGATGAGCGCACTGGCCGAGCAGGTCACCGCAATGGACAGTTCGCTCACCGTTGCGCCCCCGACGGAGGTCGGTCCGGACTACAGCGTCCTGAACGTCTTCACAGCCGACGGCGACGCGGCCGGCCCGGCGGCTCAGGCCCTGGTCGAGGCGGTCCGAGCAGATCGCCCCGACTACCAGACCTGGGTCACGGGCCAGAGCGCCGGCCTGATCGACTTCGTGGACTCCATCAAAGATCGCGCGCCCTTGGCGGCCGCGGTCGTCGTTCTTGCGACCTTAGTGCTGCTCTTCCTCATGACCGGCTCGATCCTGGTGCCCCTCAAGGCATTGCTGATGAACGTCGTCTCGCTGGGCGCCTCGTTCGGCGTGCTGGTCTGGGTCTTCCAGTACGGAAACCTCAGCGACGTGCTCGGCTTCACGCCGACCGGTGGCATCGAGACGACGATCCCGTTGTTGGTGCTGGCCTTCGGGTTCGGTTTGGCGATGGACTACGAGGTCTTCCTGCTGAGTCGCATCAAGGAGTTCCGCGATGGCGGGATGTCCAACAATGACGCGGTCGTTGCCGGCCTGCAACGCTCCGGGCGGATCATCACGTCAGCCGGCCTGATCGTCGTCCTCGTCTTCGCTGGATTCGTCGTAGGTCAGCTGATCATCATCAAGCAGACTGGAGTTGCCCTCGCCGTCGCAGTCGCGATCGATGCCACCCTGATCCGCTGCCTGCTGGTGCCGGCCACGATGACGTTGCTCGGCGAGTGGAACTGGTGGGCCCCAAGGCCGTTGCGCCGCCTGTACGCGCGCTTCGGCGTGCGAGAAGTTTGACTGTGGACTCGGTTCCTTCCTGGCATGGCCCATCCGGTGAGTATCTTTACGCCGTGAGCAAGACATCCGTGGATGTAGACCGCGATATCGCTGAGCAGGCAGCAGCAATCCTGGGCACTACCACGCTGCGGGACACCATCGATGCATCGCTACGCGAGATCAGGGGTCTGACTGTGCTGCACTATGACTCAGACTTCGAACTGATTGCCGAGATTACGGGGCAGCAACAGGAGTGGATTGTCAACCCCGGCAGCACTGACTGACCACAAGCCAGCCTTCAGCTAGCCCATCTTGCGATATTCCTTGAGCAGCCCACGACTGATGATCATCTTCTGGATCTCGCTGGTTCCCTCCCCGATCAGCAGGAACGGCGCCTCACGCATCAGCCGCTCGATCTCGTACTCCTTGGAGTAGCCGTAGCCGCCGTGGATGCGAAAGGAGTCCTGGGTGACCTCCATGCAGTACTCGCTGGCCAGCAGCTTCGCCATGCCGGCCTCGACGTCATTTCGCGCACCGGAGTCCTTGAGCCGCGCGGCCTTCACCATCATCGTGTGCGCTGCCTCGATCTTGGTGGCCATTTCGGCCAGCTTGAACGCGATCGCCTGGTGCTCGGCGATCGGCTTGCCGAAGGTTTCGCGGGTCTGCGCGTAGTCGATGGCGAGCTCGAAGGCCCGGATGGCCACCCCGCACCCGCGGGCGGCGACGT
>JACCTM010000140.1 GCA_013812385.1 Geodermatophilaceae bacterium
AGGGTCTCATCACCTGTCCACGTTGGATCACTGATCACCGCGTGGACGACCACATCATTGCCGTTCTCGTCAGTCCCGGCAGCATCGCAACCCAGAATCATCGGCATTCGGTCCTCAGGCAGGCCCACCCCGCGCAGCGAGAAAACATCGTGGTGGTTGAGCGAGGCGGCCTTGACCGTGACGGTCATCCAGCCCTCGCGCGGTTCGGGCTCTGGTCGGTCGCCGACGTCGAGCGCCGACAACGGATCGTCGGGAGCAGGCTTGGCGACGTAGGCAGCGAGCATGCGCTCCACGCTAGCGCCACGAGTGATACCGGCCGCACCTCGACCCAGGAACGATCGTCAGCGCACGACGATGGCGTGTTCCCGCGCCACGACGATCTCACCGATTACCGTCGCGCCCGGAATCTCGCCGACCAGGAGCAGCCCGCCGGAGGTTTGCGCATCGGCGAGCAGCAAAGCCGTCTGCTCGTCCACTGTGGACAGCTCGGCTGCCGCGCCGACCCATTCCAGGTTGCGCCGGGTGCCGCCGGAAACGTACCCGTCGCGTACGGCCTCGCGAGCACCGTCGAGAAGGGGTACGGCCGACGAATCGAGAATCGCCGTAACTCCGCTGGCCCTGGCCAGTTTGAACAGGTGACCGAGCAGCCCGAAGCCGGTCACGTCGGTGCCCGCGCGTACCCCGGCAGCCAGGGCTGCGATGGATGCGTCGCGGTTGAGTTCGGTCATCGTCGCGATGGCGTTCTCGAACACCTCGCCGGTCACCTTGTGCCGGTTGTTCAGGACGCCGACGCCCAGCGGCTTGCTCAGCGACAGCGGCAGCCCGACTCGGGCGGCATCGTTGCGGATGAGCCGGTCCGGATCACCGATCCCGGTGACCGCCATGCCGTACTTGGGCTCCGGGTCGTCCACGCTGTGACCGCCACCGACGTGACAGCCGGCGAGTCGGGCGACGTCGAGCCCACCCCGCAGCGTCTCCGCGGCTAGTTCCATCGGAAGCACGTCCCGTGGCCAGCCCAGCAGGTTGACCGCCACGATCGGCGTGCCGCCCATGGCATAGACGTCGGACAAGGCGTTGGCCGCGGCGATCCGGCCCCAGTCGTAGGCATCGTCCACGACCGGGGTGAAGAAGTCAGCGGTGGCGATGACGGCTTGACCGTTGGCGATCCGTACGACGGCGGCGTCGTCGCCGGACTCCAGGCCCACGACCAGCTCGCCGATGCCGGGACCGGTCAGGGGCCCTCGCCCGAGACCGGCGACCATCGCCTCCAGTTCGCCAGGTGGGATCTTGCACGCGCAGCCGCCCCCGTGTGCGTAGCTGGTCAATCGGTACGACATCGGGGCCGAGTCCGCGTGGGCAAGAACTGTTCGGGTCACTCCGCGACTGTAGGTCGGCGCGGCCACATGGATCAACGTAGAGTCGGCGCAATGGGTGGCGACGACCCCCGCAGGCAGGTGCCCCGCACCGACGACATGCTGGCCGATCCACGACTGGCCGAGGCCTGCTCACGGCTGGGTCGCCCGCTGGTCAAGCAAGTGATTGCCGGAGTCCAGGAACTGGTGCGGACAGGGACTCTCCCCCCCGGGGACGTGGTCGAGGAAAGCGCTCGTGCCCTTCCGGCGACGGCGGCAACGCTGCGTCCGGTCGTCAACGCCACCGGCGTCCTGGTACACACCAACCTCGGTCGTGCCCCGCTGTCGACGGCCGCGGTCACAGCGCTGATCGCGGCCAGCGGCACCACTGACTTGGAGCTGGATCTCGCTACCGGGCGGCGCGGCCGACGGGGAAAGGGCGCGGTCGACGCGCTCTGCGCCGCCGTTGCAGCGGCTCAGGCCGCCCTGATCGTCAACAACGGTGCCGCGGCCCTCGTGTTGGTCGCCACCGCTCTGGCGCAGGGCAAGGAGATCATCGTCGCCCGCGGCGAACTGGTCGAGATCGGTGACGGGTTCCGGATCCCGGACCTCTTGGTGTCCACCGGGGCTCGACTTCGAGAGGTCGGTACGACCAATCGAGTCGCGTTCGAGGACTACGCAGCCGCGGTCGGCCCGGACACCGGTTTTGTGCTAAAGGTCCATCCGTCGAACTTCGTCGTTCGCGGGTTCACCTCCTCGGTCGAGGTGCGGCGGCTGTCGGCGCTAGCCGTCCCGGTGGTCGCCGACGTGGGATCGGGGCTGCTTGTGCCACATCCGGCGATCCCTGACGAACCGGATGTGCAGTCCACGCTGGCCGCCGGTGCTGCCCTGGTCACGGCGAGCGGCGACAAGCTCCTCGGTGGACCTCAGTCCGGTCTGATCCTGGGTAGCCCCGAACTGGTCGAGATCCTGCGTCGGCATCCGCTCGCGCGCGCCCTGCGCGTGGACAAACTCACCCTTGCGGCGCTGGAAGCCACCCTGCGAGGCCCGCGGCCACCCGTATCCCAGGCACTTGAAGCCGACACCGACCGATTGCGCGAGCGGGCCCGACGACTGGCTGCCAGGCTGCAGGACAGGGGCATTCCGGCCAGCGCGGTTGACAGCGCAGCCCGGGTGGGGGGTGGTGGCGCCCCCGGAGTCAGCTTGGCCAGTGCCGCAGTCAGCTTGCCCTCGGCCTACGCCGCCGCCCTCCGCACCGGGCAGCAGCCAGTTCTCGCCAGGATCGAGCGAGACCGCTGCCTGCTCGATCTGCGCGCTCTGGATCCCCAGACGGACGACGTACTGCATGTCGCGGTCACTGCCGCCCAGCTGTCCATGGCTGCAGCCGTCGAAGGTGAAGCAGCCACGCTCAACCAGGCTGGGCTCACTCGCCGCGATTGACCTTGTCGGGGTCGGGGTCGGGATCGAGCGGTCGATAGTCGGCCACCTCGACCGAACCGTCCCTGGCGAACTCAACGGTCCGGTAACCCAGCACCGCACCGGTGTCGGCGTCGTAATAGAACAGGGCCACCGTGCTATTGGTGGCCAATGGCCCGTACGACGGTGTGTTCTCGCCTGTACCACCCGAATTGTCGACGG
This sequence comes from Geodermatophilaceae bacterium, assembly GCA_013812385.1. Classification (GTDB taxonomy): domain Bacteria; phylum Actinomycetota; class Actinomycetes; order Mycobacteriales; family Geodermatophilaceae; genus JACCQS01. The sequence goes on from JACCTM010000140.1 coordinate 2,991, forward strand.
TGTAGGAGACGGTGTCTCCTTCGACCCTGGGCCCCTCCTCGCGGTGCCGATGCCCGGACAGGACTAGCGGCGCGCATTCGTCCTCAATGGCCGCCCCCGCATGTGCCGGGGCATGTACGACGAGAACGTCGGGAATTGTGTCGCAGGCGGTCTCGGCAATCCGGTCAGTGAACTCAGCAGCCGTCTCGGGGCCGCGCAGCGTGGTCGGCGCTCCGATCTGGGAGCGGTACGGATCGCTGTCCCCCAACATCGTGAGGCCCTCGATCTCCACGGGTTCCCCGAGAAGGACGGCCGCTGACCTGGCCTCGAGATCGGCCCCGGTCTGCACCGAGTCGTGGTTGCCCAGAACCAGCACCAGAGGCGTTCCGTCCAGGCGGCTGACATAGACGTCGGTGCACAGCGCCTCGAGTTGGGTGCCGCTCATCGTGATGTCACCACCGCTCAGGACGAAGCCGGCCCGGGACTGAGCGGCCACTTCGCTGATCACCCGAGTCATGCCCAGGTTGCAATGCAGGTCGCTCTCGAAGACGAACGTCGACAGTCCGCGCTGTGCGTCGTCCTCGGCGATGTCGGTCATCGCGTTTGCCGTTCTGGTGCGAAGTTGCTCGTAGAAGTCCTCGTTCTCCTCCAGAACCCGTAGTGCTTCATCGAGCAGATTCCCGGCGACCTTGACGTTCGGAACCATCTGACCCTCGACGGACAGGCCGAGTACCGGGCTCCATGAGCGTCTGGCCAGATTGACCGAAGGGCCGATGACCGAAGTCACCAGGGCCCCGACGGCCAGCCAGGCGCCTGCGGCGTAGACGGCCCGCCGCCGCCGGATCGTTGCGGGATGTCCCAATAGTGGCCGGTGGGTGAACAGCCCGAGCAGCAGACCGACAACGGCGCCGACTTCGGCGTAGCCCAGGAGATGGGCCAGCGTGGCGCGCCGCAGCGAGCCGGCCACCGCCTCCACGTCGCCGAACGACGTGAGCGTGTCGGCCAAGTCGGCCGGACCGGAGAAGCGCACGTCGTTGGCGGTGATGCTCAGACCGACCGGACCGGGCGTGTCCAAGCGCACGGCGGCAACCCCGACATCGAAGGTCGAGCCGACACCTGCGGTGAGCCGGGTCGTGACGTCCAAGGGGCCGAGGTTGGTGACGGTACCGACGGCGTTGCCCAGCGCCAGACCGATTCCGGCGCCGAGCAGGCCGACCAGCACGATGCGCGCGAAATCGGACCAGCTCAACCGATGACGGCCCGGCATCACTCCGTACTCTCGGGCACCCAGCGCGGCGGCCGCTTCTCACCATACGCCCGGATGCCCTCCTGGCCCTCGTCGCTGGCGAAGAACCGAGCGGAGGCCTCCAGCAGGGCCGCGAAGTCGTCGGTCATCACCGGCAAGGGTCTACGGCGAAGTAGTGACTTGGTGGCGGCCAGGGCGATCGGGCCGCCTTTGACCAGATCGATGACGTAGGCGGCGACCGCAGCGTCGAGATCGTCCTGCCCGACGGCGGCGTTGACCAGGCCGATCTCGGCGGCCCGGGCCCCGTCGAAGACCGATCCGGTGAGAAAGAGCTCGTGTGCCGCACGCGGAGTCAGCCGCGGTAGCACGGTGGCCGAGATCACCGCCGGGAGAATGCCCAGGCGTACCTCGGTGAAGGCGAAGGTGGCCGACCGCAGGCAGACAGCAATATCGCAGGCTGCGATCAGCCCGACTCCGCCGGCCCGCGCCGGTCCGGCGATGCGCGCCACGACCGGTTTCGGGCTGTCCCAGAGCGACTGCAGGATGTGCGGGAACGCGTGAACGCCCATCTCGGATGCGCCCGCGCCGCGCGCCTCGCTCAGATCCATCCCGGCGCAGAACACCGGGCCGGTGTGGGTCAGCACGATGACCCGGACCGACTCGTCCTCCTGTGCGGCCTCCAGTCGCCCCGACAACTGGCTCATCAGCGCCTGGGACAGCGCATTGCGCTTGGCGGGGAAGTCCAGGGTGATGGTGGCCACCCCTGCGGAGGCTTTGTAGCGGACCAGATCTAACGGCGGCTCGGTCAACTCTGCTGCTCCTTCTCGGTTCACCCGTACTCGCGGTCATCGGTACTCGTGCGTGCGGCTCCCACATCAGCGCCCCGCAGGTTGTCACACTGGAGCGTGATGCACCCGAACCCGATCGCTGCGACCCTGTCAGCCCCAACCCTGCCCGATCAGCTCTGGTTGCCGGACTCGGCTCGTAGAGGTGTCCTCGAGACGCCGTTCGGGCTCTATATCCATGTCCCGTTCTGTGCCAGCCGCTGCGGCTACTGCGACTTCAACACCTACACCGCCTCGGAACTCGGCCCCGGGGCGAGTCAGCACGACTATGTGGACAGCGTGTTGGCCGAACTCCGGCTGGTCAGGCACATCCTGGGACCGCGGTTGCCGACCGTAGGAACGATCTTCTTCGGTGGCGGTACGCCGACACTGCTGCCGGCCGAGCATCTCGCGGCCATGTTGGATGAGATTCGGATGGAGTTCCCGGTCGCTGCCGACGTGGAGATAACAGTGGAGGCCAATCCCGAGTCGGTGACCCGAGCCTCTTTCGCCCGGTTGGCGCGGGCCGGGGTGAACCGGGTGTCGCTGGGCATGCAGTCCGCCGTACCGCATGTGCTGTCAGTGCTGGACCGCCAACACACACCGGGTCAGGCGCTGCGGGCCGCCGAGGACGCCCGCGCCGCCGGAATCGCTCGGGTCAGCCTGGACCTCATCTACGGCACACCGGGGGAGTCCGACGAGGATTGGGAGACCTCGCTCGACGCGGCGCTGTCGGCTGGGGTACAACACCTCTCGGCCTACGCCTTGATCGTCGAACCCGGTACGGCGCTGGCCCGCCGGGTGGCCAGCGGTGAGATCGCCGAGCCGGATGACGACGTCCTGGCCGACCGGTACGAGCAGGCCGACCAGGCCCTGACCGCGGCGGGAATGGGCTGGTACGAGGTGTCCAACTGGGCTGCCTCGGCCAGCGGCCGCTGCCAGCACAACGAGCTCTACTGGACCGGCGGGAATTGGTGGGGAATCGGTCCGGGCGCGCACAGCCACATCGGTGGGGCCCGCTGGTGGAATCGCAAACACCCGGCTGCCTACGCTCGGGCGCTGGCCGCCGGAGCCAGTCCCGCTCAGGGCAGCGAGCTGCTCGACGACGCGGCGCGGCGGGTCGAGTCGATCATGCTCGGGATCCGGTTGCGTGACGGTGTGGCGCTGGAGGTGCTCTCCGAGCGTGGACAGGCACGCGCCGGGGAGGCGGTGACCTACGGCCTGCTCGATCGCGGTGCCTACGCCCACGGTCGGGCGGTCTTGACCCTGCGTGGCAGGCTGCTCGCCGATGCCGTGGTCCGCGACCTAACCGACTAGCCCCAATCCGGCCTTTGGCAGAGTTAGGGCGCTCCGCTGCCGCCGGGGCGGAACGCGTCGAGGTCGAGCACCCGTACGTGCAGGACGTTTCGCTGCTGCAGGGCCGCCCGGAGCGCCCGATGCATGCCGTCCTCGAGATAGAGGGTGCCCTCCCAGGCGACCACGTGGGGGAACAGGTCGCCGTAGAACGTCGAATCCTCTTCGAGCAGCTTGTCCAGGGCGAGCACTGTCTTCGTGGTGACCAGTTCGTCGAGTCGCACCTGACGCGGGGGAATTCCGGCCCAGTCACGCGTGGAGAGCCCATGCTCGGGATAGGGCCGGTTGTCTCGAACCTCTTTGAAGATCAGGGTGGATTCCTCGACGTCGGCCGGTCAGACAAGGCGACCATACCGATAGTCGGGAGTGAGCGAGCACCGTCGGTACGGTCGTATGCTGGACGGCGGGCCTGGCACTCGGGCCACGGGACTGCCAGGTGATCGCGGACCCAGGCATCCGCCCCCGCAGCCAGACACCGGAGAGGACGACGATGACCCACGACGAGCGGCGTCTGCAGGTTCTGCGCGCAATCGTCGAGGACTTCGTGTCCACCAATGACCCGGTCGGCAGCAAGGCCCTTGTGGACCGGCACAGCCTCGGCGTGTCGGCTGCAACCATTCGCAACGACATGGCCGTCCTCGAGGACGAGGGCTACATCACCCAGCCGCACACCAGCGCCGGGCGGGTGCCCACAGACAAGGGATATCGGCTCTTCGTCGATCGGCTGACGCAGATCAAGCCGATGACTGGAGCCGAACGCAAGGCCATCCAGTCCTTCCTCGAAGGTGCGGTGGATCTCGACGATGTGCTCGGCCGTACGGTCCGGCTGCTGGCCCAGCTGACCAGGCAGGTGGCGGTCGTGCAGTACCCGACGATCGCGCGCAGCGGCATCCGCCACGTCGAGGTGTTCCCGCTGAGCACCAGTCGAATCATGCTCGTCGTGATCACCGACTCCGGGCGGATCGAGCAGCGGGTGATCCCACTCAACGTCGAGGTGACCGAGGAACAGGTGGCCGATCTGCGTTCCAAGCTGAACGCGGCGATCGGCGGCCTGCGGCTGTCCGATGCCAGCAGCCGGGTCGCCGACCTGGCCCGCAACGTGCCGAGTGAGATCCGGCCGCTGGCCGCCTGCGTCGCCTCGGTCCTCCTGGAAACCTTGGTCGAGCAGCCCGACGGGCGAATCATGGTGGGCGGCACCGCAAACCTCACCCGCGACCTGCACGACTTCCCGATGTCCCTGCGCCCCATCCTGGAGGCGCTCGAAGAACAGGTGGTCATCCTGCGACTGATCGGTGAGGTGGATCCGAGCACGGTGCTGGTCCGGATCGGCGAGGAGAATCAGCATGCGGGTCTGTCGTCGGCGGCGGTCGTCTC
>JACCTM010000149.1 GCA_013812385.1 Geodermatophilaceae bacterium
GTTGGGAACCGACCGCTTCGGACGCGACGTGCTCGGCCTCGTGCTGATCGCGTTGCCGGTTTCACTGACGGTGGCCTTCCTCGCCGGGGCCCTGTCCACTATCCTTGGGGTCATCGTTGGCTTCGTCTCCGGCTACAAGGGCGGCCGGGTCGACTCCGTGCTCCGCACGCTCACGGACATGTTCATCGTGATCCCGACCCTGCCATTGATCATCATCCTGGCCGCGAACACCCGCAACCTCAGTTCGCTGCGGCTGGCCCTGGTGCTGGCGATCTTCAGTTGGCCGTTCGCGGCGCGCGTCATCCGTACCCAGGTCCTGTCGCTGCGCGAGCGTCCTTACGTCGAACTCTCGAAGATGACGAACCTCTCCGACCGCGAGATCATCACCGGCGATATCCTGCCGAACATGGCGCCCTACGTGGCGATCGGGTTCGCCCAGGCGTCGGTGGGGTCCGCGTTCGCGCTGGTCGGCCTGACGGTGCTGGGTCTCGGGCCGTCGAGCCAGATGGATCTGGGCCGGATGATCAGCGAGGCGCTCGGCTACGGCGTGATCAGCCTCGGCAAGGAGCTCATCTTCGTCGTGCCCGTCGTGCTCCTGATCCTGCTTTTCCTCGGCCTGGCCATGATCAGCCAGGGGATGGAAGAGTTCTTCAACCCGCGCCTGCGCAGCCAGGCCTGACCGCCACGCACGTCGCGGACGCCGCAAACGAGCCGGTCCAGGCAACCATCACCGATTGACCAGCCCGAAATCGATTGCAGCGCGATCCCGACCATCCACATTTCAGGCCGTAATGCGCTGTGTTGACATGACCAAGTGGTGTTGCTAGCATTGAAATCGATTACATTTCAGGTGAATGCCGTTCACGGTGGCCATATCGCCGCTGGGCGTTTTCGAGGAAACCGCCATCGTCATCAGTGCCGACCACGGCGAGGCGATGGGAGAACAATGGCTCTTCACGAGAACGTGTCATCCGGGGCTCTACCCACTGGATGAAGAGATGCTCTTCGACCTGCGGGTCGATCGCCGCCAATCATCCAACCTCGCAAGACTGGTTGCAGGATGTGCCCGGGCATCACGGTAGCGCGCCCGATCCGATGCGGGAGGTCATCAGGACAGGGCCCTGGAAGTACAGGGCTTATGCGTGAGTGATCAGCGGACCGACGACCAGCGCGATGGCGGCATCTGGGTGCTGACTGTGGGCGCGGAGCCGGGCGGCGACCTGCCGCACCCCGTGGCGTTGCAGGAGGCTGACGGCGGCATCCCGCAACAGGGCCATGACCAGCGGTCCCTGGCCGGCGTGAATCAGGCTGGCATCTTCGCCGAAGGTGACATCCTTGCGCCAGTGCAGCCGGTTCTCGATCGCCCAATGCCCGCGTTTGAGCGCCAGCAGGCGCTCTGGAGTGCCGATCTCGGGCGACAGGCTGGTGATCCCGTAATGCCGGGCCCGTTTCGGCACACCATGGAGGCGCCAGGTCCGTTCGATCCGGAAGACCTGTTCCACCCCTGGCCAGTCCAGCCAGGCGGTCAGGTCGGTCGAGGCCCGCAACTCGCGCACCTCCGGGCGCCGACCATGCCCGGTGTCGATGGTGCGGGTCGTGCGCCGGTCCGCCAGGGGCCGCCGGGCCAGGACCGGGGGCGGATCGAACCGGAGTGCGATCGCCTCATGCAGGGCCGGTTGGTTCTCCTTGACGAGCAGCAGATAGTGGCCCCCGGCGGCCTGGACCTGGGCACAGAGCGCGCGTTGGCAGAACAGCGCGTCGCCGGTGAGCACCCGCCCCGGCCAGTCCAGGCGATCGAGCAGCGTCGGCGCGACGGTGAGTTCGGCCTCCGCCTTGTCGCGCTGCACCGTGATCGGTTCATGCGCCAGGACCATGCCCTGCTCATGGCAGAAGGCGCTCAGGGCATGGACCGGGCCATCGGCGGCGAACCGTAACCGGCCCCGCTGGGCCTTGCCGTCAATGGCGACGCCCTGCGGTCCAGCTTCGTCGTCCGCAGGCACGGTGCGAGGCGCGAAGCACCGCGTCAAGGTCTGCGCCAAGGCGGCCCCATCCACCTTGCCGAACAGCCGTTGTAACGTCGATTGGCACGGGGTATGCCCCGCGCCAAACCCAAGCGTGGCCAACTGGTCCGGCGATTGCCGGGCGCCCCATTCGGCAATCGCCAGGACCGACAGGTGATTGGCGAGAATCGCACTCACGGCCAGGGTCAGGATGGCGACCAGCGGGTAGGTGACACTGGCGGCCCGACGCGGATCGGGGACCTCGGCGAAGGCGGCAGCCAAGCTCTGGGGGGAGACGCTCAGGCCTGGGGACGCTGGCGTAGACTGCAGGCGGGGCTCCTTTGTGGAAGATCGGTGCGTCGAACACCCAGATC
>JACCTM010000150.1 GCA_013812385.1 Geodermatophilaceae bacterium
CGTCGGGATTCGGCGGCTTGGTGCGAGTCGCGCCGGGATCCGCGGTCACCTCGCACAGCAGCGAACGACCGTATGGCGGGTACTTCGACGACCTGATGGACGCGATCGAATTCGCGCTCGGTCCCAAACGCTTCGCCGCCACCGTCGAACGCGTGGTCGTCGATCGGGGTGAACTCACCCTGCACGTCGCCCGCGAGCGACTGGTGCGCCTGTGCAAGACGTTGCGGGACCACGAGGCCCTGCGCTTCGAGCTGCTCTCCAGCTTGTCCGGTGTGGACTATCTGGGCTCCGGTGGCGCGCACGAGAATCGGTTGCACTCGGTCTACCACGTGACGTCGATGACCTACCGTCGCCGGATCCGCCTGGAAGTTGCCGTCTCCGAGGAGGACGCGACCATCCCGTCGGTGGCCGGCGTCTACCCGACGGCCGACTGGCAGGAACGCGAAACCTGGGACATGTTCGGAATCGTCTTCGAGGGCCATCCCGGCCTCACCCGGATTCTGATGCCCGACGACTGGGACGGCTTCCCACAGCGCAAGGACTACCCGTTGGGCGGCGTACCCGTGGACTACAAGGGCGCCACCATCCCACCGCCCGACGAGCGGAGGAGCTACCGATGAGCACGACGACCAGCACCGGCGCAGATCCGTACGCCGGTTCCCGCGACACCACCGAGGGCCGCGTCTACACAGTCACCGGAGGTGACTGGGACTCCACCTTCGCCGGCGATCCGGTCGCCGAAGAACGGCTAGTGGTCAACATGGGCCCGCAGCACCCCTCGACTCATGGCGTCCTGCGCCTGGTTCTCGACCTCGAAGGGGAGACGGTCACCAAGGCGCGGGTGGTGATCGGCTACCTGCACACCGGGATCGAGAAGAACACCGAGTACCGCAATTGGACCCAGGGCACGACCTTCGTCACCCGGATGGACTACCTCGCACCGCTGTTCAACGAGACGGCCTACTGCCTGGCGGTCGAGAAGCTGCTCGGCATCGAGGTGCCGGAACGAGCGCAGGTCATCCGCGTCCTGCTCATGGAACTCAACCGGATCAGCTCTCACCTAGTGGGCCTGTCGACCACCGGCTTGGAGATGGGTGCGCTCACCGCCATGACCAACGGCCTACGCGACCGCGAGATCGTCATGGATCTGCTGGAGGAGATCACCGGCCTGCGGATGAACCATGCCTTCGTGCGCCCGGGCGGTGTGGCCCAAGATCTTCCGGACACCGCAGAGGATTCGATCCGCGACTTCCTGAAGATCTTCCCGGACCGCCTCGAAGGCTTCCACCGGCTGCTGACCGGTCAGCCCGTGTGGCAGAACCGGCTCCAGGGCATCGGCTACCTCGACGTCACCGGCTGCGTCTCGCTCGGCACCACCGGCCCCGTGCTGCGCGCTGCCGGCTTGCCGTGGGACCTGCGCAAGATCGAGCCCTACTGCGGCTACGAGACCTACGACTTCGACGTACCCGTGCAGACAACCGCGGACGCGTTCGGCCGCTACCTCATCCGGGTCGCTGAGATGGGTGAATCACTCAAGATCGTCGAGCAGTGTCTCGATCGGCTCGAGCCGGGCCCGGTCATGGTGGGGGACAAGAAGATCGCTTGGCCCGCCCAGCTGTCTCTCGGCCCCGATGGCATGGGGAACTCGCTGGACCATGTCAGCAAGATCATGGGCCAGTCCATGGAAGCCCTGATCCACCACTTCAAGCTGGTCACCGAGGGCTTCCGGGTGCCGGCTGGCCAGGTGTACGTACCCATCGAGTCCCCGCGCGGCGAGCTCGGCTATCACGTCGTCAGCGACGGTGGGACCAGGCCGTGGCGGGTGCACGTACGCGATCCCAGCTTCGTCAACCTGCAAGCGACGGCCGCGATGTCCGAAGGCGGGTTGATCGCCGACGTGATTGCCTCGATCGCTTCGATTGACCCGGTGATGGGCGGGGTCGACAGGTGACCGAGGGGGGAGCCGGGCAGTCCGGGAGACACAGTGCAGCCTACGGGCGCGACGGTACGGCGCACGCGGTGGCCAGTCCGGTGGACCTCGGGGATCTCGGTGCATCACGGACCGAAGAGGTTGTCCCCGAAGATGTTCCACCCCTGACGGAGCAGACTCGTCGCGAGGTGCGGGAAATCATGGCCCGGTACCCGCGGCCACGTTCAGCTCTGCTGCCGATGCTGCATCTCGTGCAGTCGGTGCAGGGCTATGTGAGCTCCGCGGGTGTGGCGCTGTGTGCCGAGGAGTTGAATCTCACCAAGGCGGAAGTCGGCGCGGTCGTCACTTTCTACACGATGTTCAAGCGGCGGCCGGCCGGGGAATACCTGATCAGCGTCTGCACCAACACCCTGTGCGGCTTCCTCGGCGGTGAGGAGATCTACGCCGCCGTACAGGAGCAACTCGGGATTCATCACGACCAGACGACCGACGACGGGAAGTTCACCCTCGAGCACGCCGAATGCCTCGCCGCCTGCGACTACGCACCAGTGGTGACCGTCAACTACGAGTTCTACGACCAGCAGAGCGTGGAGTCGACCACCGCGTTGGTGGACGCGCTACGTGCCGGCGACCGACCGGCGCCGACGCGGGGCGCCCCGCTGTGCAGCTTTCGGGAGACTTCCCGGGAGATCGCCGGCTTCTCCGAAGCCGACCGCGCGGCGACCGCTTTGGTCGGACCCTCGGTCGGCGAGCCCTCGATCGCCGGTCTTCGGCTGGCCACCCAGCGCGGGGAACGGGCACCCGCGGGTGGGGCGTCTGCAACCGCCGGGAAGGATGCCTGACCGATGCCCTTGACCCCAGTGCTCAGCCGCCGCTGGAACGATCGTGAGTCGTGGACGCTGGCCGCCTACGAGCGCACCGACGGCTATCTCGCGCTGCGCAAGGCATTGACGATGCAGCCCGACGAGATCACCGCGGTGGTCAAGGACTCCAGCCTGCGCGGGCGCGGCGGAGCCGGCTTCCCGACCGGGATGAAGTGGGGTTTCATCCCGCAGGCCAAGCCCGGTGAGACCTCGGGGCCGGGCCTGAAGCCCAAGTACCTCGTCGTCAACGCCGACGAGGGTGAGCCGGGAACCTGCCGGGACCTGCCCCAGATGATGAACGACCCGCACTCCATGATCGAAGGCATCGTCATCGCCAGCTTTGCGATTCGTGCCCACCTGGCAGTGATCTACGTCCGTGGAGAAGCCGTTCACGCATTGCGCCGAGTACGCGCCGCGGTCGCCGAGGCCTACGCCGCAGGCTATCTCGGCAACAACGTGCTGATGTCGGGGTACGACCTCGAGGTCGTCGTGCACCCTGGCGCGGGCGCGTACATCTGCGGCGAGGAGACCGCGCTGCTGGACTCGCTCGAGGGCTACCGCGGGCAGCCTCGACTCAAGCCACCCTTTCCGGCCGTGTCCGGCCTCTACAGTTCACCGACGGTCGTCAACAACGTCGGCACCCTGGCCAGCGTCCCGCCGATCCTCCTGCACGGCGCCGACTGGTGGAAGCAGATGGGGCCGGAGAAATCGCCCGGCACCAGCGTCTACTCGGTCACCGGGCGGGTCGTACGGCCCGGTCAGTACGAGGCGCCGATGGGTACGACCCTTCGCGAACTGCTCGAGATGTGCGGGGGCGTACGCGAAGGGCATCAACTGAAGTTCTGGACCCCGGGCGGTTCGTCCACTCCGCTGTTCACCGACGAACATCTCGACGTGGCGTTGGACTTCGATGGGGTGGCCGCCGCCGGGTCGATGAACGGGACCAGCGCGCTGATGATCTTCGACGACGGCGATTGCATCGTCCGAGCCGTCGGCCGGTGGATCAAGTTCTACGCCCACGAGTCCTGCGGCAAGTGCACCCCCTGCCGAGAGGGCAACCCGTGGATGGTGCAGATCCTCGACCGGATCGAACGCGGTCAGGCCACCGAGGAAGAGGTCGACCAACTGCTCGACATCTGCGACAACATCCTGGGCCGCTCCTTCTGTGCCTTTGGCGACGGAGCGGTCAGTCCGGTGCTGTCGTCGATCAAGTACTTCCGCCAGGAATACCTCGACCACCTCACCCCGGGCGGATGTCCGCTGGATCCCGCGCGCGTGGGTGAGCGCGCCCTCGCCGGCAGCCGCTCATGACGACACAGACACCTGCCGTGGAGACGGTGAGTCTGACCATCGACGGAGTCGAGGTCACTGTCCCAAAGGGCACGCTCCTCATTCGAGCCGCCGAGCGCATCGGCGTGCAGATCCCGCGGTTCTGCGATCACCCGCTGCTCGACCCGGTCGGCGCCTGTCGGCAGTGCCTGGTCGAGGTCGAGATGGGCGGGCGGAAGATGCCCAAGCCGCAGGCCTCGTGCACGATCGAGTGCGCCGACGGGATGGTGGTCAACAGTCAGCTCACCTCCGCAGTGGCCGACAAGGCGCAACAGGGCAACATGGAGTTGCTGCTTATCAACCACCCGCTGGACTGCCCGATCTGCGACAAGGGCGGCGAGTGCCCGTTGCAGAACCAGGCGATGAGCAACGGCCGCGCGGACTCGCGATTCGTCGACGCCAAGCGGACTTATGAGAAGCCGCTGCCCATCTCGTCGCAGATCCTGCTCGATCGAGAACGATGCGTGCTGTGTGCCAGGTGCACCCGGTTCTCCCAGCAGATCGCCGGTGACCCGTTCATCGAGCTGTTCGAACGCGGTGCGCTGGAGCAGGTCGCGATCTACGAGGACGAGCCGTTCTCGTCGTACTTCTCCGGCAACACCATCCAGATCTGTCCGGTCGGCGCACTGACCAGTGCCGCCTATCGGTTCCGGTCCCGCCCGTTCGACCTGGTCTCGGAGCCCAGCGTCTGCGAGCACTGCGCCTCGGGATGTGCGCAGCGAACCGACATCCGCCGCAATGTCGTCCAGCGACGCCTGGCAGGAGACGACCCGCGGGTCAACGAGGAATGGAACTGCGACAAGGGCCGCTTCGCCTTCCGGTACGCCACCAGCAACCAGCGGATCATGACTCCGCTCGTCCGCCGCGACGGCGTACTCACCGAGGCGTCCTGGACCGAAGCCCTGGAGATGGCTGCCGCCGGCATTGCCGCCGCGATGGCGCAGGGAGCCGGTGGCGTCGGAGTACTGCCTGGTGGCCGGCTGACCTACGAGGACGCCTACGCCTACGCCAAGTTCGCGCGAGTTGTTTTGGGCACCAACGACATCGACTCCCGGGCCAGGGCACATTCGGAAGAAGAGGCGCAGTTCCTGGCTGACCGGGTGGCCGGTACGGAGCTCGAAGACAGCGTGACGTATGCCGACCTCAGCGCTGCACCGGCCGTACTCACGGTCGGGTTCGAATCCGAGGAGGAGTCGCCGATCATCTTCTTGCGGCTGCGCAAGGCTGCGCGTACCTCCGGGCTAGCTGTGTTCGATGTCGCCCCGTTCGCCTCCCGTGGGCTGTCAAAGATGAACGGGGTAGTCCTGGCCACTCCACCGGGCGCCGAGGTCAGCGTGTTGGGTGCCTTGGCCGACAACACCGCCGGGGGCCCGGGGGCCAATGCGGCACAAGGTCTTCGCAAACCCGGCGCGGTGATCCTCGTCGGCGAGAGACTCGCCGAATTCCCGGGAGCGTTGTCGGCCGCGGCCAGGCTCGCGGACGCCACCGGCGCCAAGCTGGCCTGGGTTCCACGCCGAGCCGGTGAACGGGGCGCCATCGAGGCTGGGACGATGCCGAATCTGCTTCCCGGCGGACGTCGGGTCGACGACGCCGCCTCACGCATCGAACTCGCGAAGGCCTGGCGGATCGATCTGCCACCGACGCCGGGGCGGGACCTGACCGGCATGCTGACCGCCGCTCGCGACGGGGAACTCGGCGGGCTGCTCGTGGGCGGGCTGGACCCCGACGATCTTCCGGACCCGGTCCTGGCCCGAGAGGCCTTGGCCGCCACCGGTTTCGTGGTCAGCCTTGAGCTTGCGCCCAGCGTCGTCACCGAGTACGCCGACGTCGTGTTACCCGTTGCCGCAGCACCGGACAAGAGCGGCAGCTATCTCAACTGGGAGGGCCGACGTCGACCGTTCGAGGCCAGCGTTTCCAGCGGAATGCTCACCGACGGGCGAGTCCTGCACGGCCTGGCCGAGGAACTGGACATCGACTTAGGGCTGCCCACTCCTGGATCAGCCGCTGTGGAACTCGCCCGGATCGGCCGGCATCGCAGCTCAGCGAACGCCCCGGCTTCGACGACGCGATCACTGAGCCAGCCGCAGTTGCGCCCCGACGAGGCGATCTTGGCCAGCTGGCACCACCTGCTCGACGAGGGATCTCTGCAGGTCGACGAGCCGGCCCTGGCCGGGACCGCCCGGCCGGCCAGCGTGCGACTGCCGAAGACGATGGCTACCGCACTCGGGATCGCCGAAGGAGATCATGTGCAGGTCAGCGGCGCCCGCGGAGCGCTGACTTTGCCAGCGCAGATCACCGAGATGCCCGATCAAGTCGTCTGGGTCCCGATGCGCTCGCCGGGTAGCGCTGTACGTGCCGCCCTCGGCACCGCCCCTGGCGGCGTCGTCCGAGTCGCCAAGGGGGAGTCATGATCAGCCACCCGATCGCGGCGGCGTCGCCGACGTTGGCCGACTTCGGCACCGACGTCTGGTGGATCATCCTCATCAAGGTCATCGGCATCTTCGCGCTGCTGGTGGTCCTGACGCTGTTCGCCATCCTGTTCGAACGCAAGGTCGTCGGCCGGATGCAGCAACGGATCGGCCCCAACCGGGTCGGCCCCGGCGGCGCGTTGCAGAGTCTGGCCGACGGCCTGAAGCTGGCGTTCAAGGAAGACATCATGCCGGCACTCGCCGACAAGCCGATCTATTTTCTTGCGCCGGTAATCGCCACAGTTCCCGCCTTTTTGGCTTTCTCTGTCATCCCGATCGGCCCGGTCGTCAGCATCTTCGGGGAGCGAACCCCGTTGCAGCTGACCGATCTTCCGGTCGGCGTGCTGATCGTGCTGGCCTGCTCGGCGATGGGGGTCTACGGAATCGTGCTGGCCGGGTGGGCGTCGGGGTCGACGTACCCGTTGCTCGGCTCCTTGCGAAGTGCCGCCCAGATGATCAGCTATGAGATCGCGATGGGACTGTCCATTGTCGCGGTGTTCCTCTACGCCGGGACGATGTCGACGTCGGGGATCGTTGCCGCACAGGAGAGCGGAGGTGAGGTGAGCGCCTTCGGCCTGACCTTCGACGGACCCGGCTGGTACGCCGTCGTCCTGCCGGTCTCCTTCATCATCTACTGCATCGCGGTCGTCGGCGAGACCAACCGGGCTCCCTTCGACCTACCCGAGGCCGAGTCCGAACTTGTCGGCGGCTTCCACACCGAGTACTCCTCGTTGAAGTTCGCGCTGTTCTTCCTGGCCGAGTACATCAACATGGTCACCGTCTCCGCGTTGGCCGCGACGATGTTCCTCGGCGGCTGGCGGGCACCCTGGCCGATCTCGATCTGGGACGGCGCCAACTCCGGCTGGTGGCCGATGCTGTGGTTCGTCGGCAAGGTGATCTTGGGCCTGTTCGCGTTCGTCTGGTTGCGCGGGACGCTGCCCCGGATGCGCTATGACCAGTTCATGCGCTTCGGCTGGAAAGTCCTCGTGCCGGTCGCGCTGCTCTGGATCCTCGTCGTGGCCACGATGCGGGTGCTGTCGCGGGAGTACGACTTCTCCGCCGGGGACGTCGCCCTGTACGTGGGCATCCCGGTGTTCGTCCTGGTCATGGCCGCCGTCTGGCTCTGGCCCAGCAAGGTCCCCGACCCGGTCGAGCGCGACCGGCAGGAGGGAGTGCCGCCGACGACTCCAGGCGCGTTCCCCACACCGCCGCTGGATCTCGTCGTACCGCCGAGCCCTGAGTTGGTCAAGAAGAACACGGTCAAGCGCGAAGCGGTCGGTGCCGGCAAGCGCAGCGGAGGCACCCGTGCCTAGTCTGCTGCCCAAGCCGCTGCAGGGT
>JACCTM010000163.1 GCA_013812385.1 Geodermatophilaceae bacterium
GCGCTGGCGACGGTGCAATCGACCGAGCAGCTGACGGAGGCCTTCCGGACCGGCAAGGGCTTCGGGTGGGGCGAGCACGACCACGAGCTGTTCGAGGGCTGCGAACGCTTCTTCGGACCCAGCTACACCGCGTACCTGACCTCGACCTGGATCCCCGCTCTCGATGGGGTCGAGGCCAAGCTGCGGGAGGGCGGCCGGGTCGCTGACGTCGGCTGTGGCCAAGGCGCCTCGACGTTGCTGCTGGCCGCGGCGTACCCGAACTCCACCGTGATCGGGTTCGACCCGCACGCCGGCTCCTTGGATGCGGCACGCAAGCGCGCCGCCGATCAGGGCCTCGCGGACCGGGTCACCTTCGAACCCGGTACGGCGCAGGACTTCGCGGGTCAGTTCGACCTGGTCTGCTTCTTCGATGCTCTGCACGACATGGGCGACCCGGCCGGTGCCTGCAAGCACGTGCTGTCCGCTCTGACTCCTGGTGGGACGCTGATGGTCGTCGAGCCGAACGCCGGGGACCGGGTCGCTGACAACCTCAATCCGGTCGGCGCGGCTTATTACGCCTTCTCGACGATGCTGTGTACACCGAACTCGCTGTCCCAGGAGGTCGGTACGGCTTTGGGGGCCCAGGCCGGCGAGGCGCGGTTGACCGAAGTTATCGGCGGCGCGGGCTTCGCCAGCGTCCGCCGGGTCGCCGAGACACCGTTCAACATCGTGCTGGAGGCTCGCCCTTAGTCTCAAGCCCGGTGATCATGATCATGAGCTGCGGCGCACGGCCACGGCACAATGGCGGGCGTGGCCGTCTCGATCGTGTACTCCGACCTCGACGGCACCATGGTCGGGCCGCGCGGATCGTTCTGGCTCGACGCGAACCGAACGTTGACCGACGAGCCGAGCAAGGCGTTGCTGACCCTGCATCGGGCTGGCATCGACCTCGTCCTCGTGTCCGGACGGACCAGAGCGCAGCTGGTGGAGGCCGGACGGATCTTCGGTGCTGACGGTTTCATCGCCGAACTCGGCTCGGTCGTCGCCTGGTCGGGCTGGCGCGAACACCGAGTCCTGCCCGGGGAGATGCCGGCCTGCTACGCCGGGCAGGTGCCGTTCGAGGTGATGGCCCAGCTCGGGATCCCCGACGAACTCTTCGCGCGGTACCCGGGCCGGCTGGAATGGCATGCGCCCTGGCACCAGGGCCATGAGGTCGACGCGATGCTCCGCGGCGCGGTCGACGTGGTCGAGGTGGAGGCGTGGTTGGCCGCTCAGGGATGGGGGTGGCTGACATTGCGGGACAACGGGACTCTGCCGATCGGTCGGAGCACCGGCCTGTCGCCACAGGGGCTCCCGGCGCACGTCTACCACCTGATGCCACGGGGAGTGTCGAAAGGCCTTGCGGTGGCCTGGGATCTGCACCGCCGAGGGCTCACCGCCGGCCAGGCGATCGCTATTGGGGACAGCATCAGCGACTTGGGGATGGCCGACTCGGTCAGCGAGCTCTGGCTGACCGCGAACGGACTGGTCGATCCTGAGGTGGCTGCCCAGGCGGCAGCCCGGGCGAACGTCATAGTCTGCGACGAGGCGGTCGGGCTCGGCTGGGCCCAGGCGATCCGCTCGATCCTGGTCGCCGACGAGTAGAGCGCCGGAGTCGCGAATCTGGGCCGTCTGGATCAAGCGAGGCGACGTTCCAGATTCTCGGCCATTCGGGCCAGGCCGGTGACCACGGCGTGGTAGTCGTCGGCTGACAATCCTTCGGTCACCGACGTCCGCATCGCGCGTACCTCCTCCGCGATCCGGGCATGCTGCCGGCGTCCTTCGTCGGTGAGTTCCACGTGCGGCACCTCGCTGGTCTCGGCTGGCGGCACGTCGCTGGTCTCGGCCGATGCAGCGCCGATGTTGCGGTCTATCCTGTGCCCGCTGTGCAGCCAGCCGCGCTCGACCAGGGAGGCCAGGGCCTCGTGCACTCCGCCGGACTCCTCGAAGACCGTCAACGAAGCGAGCAGTTCCGCTGGCGGGGTCCCTTCGATCAGTCCGTTGAGGATCTGCCACTGGCGCCGGCTGACGTCCTGGGCGCCGAGCGTGGCCTCGAAGCCGAGATCGAGCAGTCCGTCGAGGTGCTTGAGCCACCAGCCGATCGGCCGGCGCAACGGGTTATCGCTCACCCGAGCGACCGTACAACCCCCTGCCACCTCCCGCCCTTATCGCGATAACTGCTGAAATGAGCACCGGATGACCGCCCTTATCGCGATAAGGGCGGGAATTCGAGGTTCAGCTGACGACGTCCTTG
>JACCTM010000168.1 GCA_013812385.1 Geodermatophilaceae bacterium
CTCGTCTCGGGCGCTGGCGAGATCGGCCCCATCGCTGAGTTCAGCGTCGCCGTACAGGTTGACGACGACGATCCGAGCCCGCTCCCTGACGGCACGGACCTTTCCGGAGGACCGGCGACCCTGGCCATTTCGGTCCCCGAGGACACCGAGGATGTCAGTCTGGTCGTCACCGAGGGCTCGCTGGTGCAACGGCTCTCGCTGATCACCGGTGAGCCGGATCCGGGCAACATCGCACTCTGGCAACGGGCAAACCGCAATCAGGTTGTGGGTTTCAGCCAGGGCTTGACCATCCGGGAGAGCGCCCCCGGATTCATTACCGAGGACTTCCCCACCACCCTGTCGGTCAGCGAGGTCGGGCTGAGCTACTTCCAGGGGCCGGACAACCTGACCCCTTCAGCGCCCAGCCAGGTCTTTCTGGTCCTGGACACAGTGCTGGACATCGATGGGCAGTTGGGTCTATTGCCACCGCCGTTCTGGACGCTGACCCTTCCGGACGGGACGGTGGTTCCGGCCGGTGATTTCCGTGCCGAGCCGGACCTGATCGGCATCTTCTTCGAGGTACCGGCCAGTTTCACCGAGGGAACGTTGGCCTTCGGAGGCGTTGGTCCCAACGATGGCGTCACCTTCGACACCCTGGGCACCTTCGTATCGGTGCCGCTCGCCATACCGGAAGGCTGACCGCCGAACCGAGGCATCCGCTGATCGGGATCCGTGAGCCGGCTTCGTGCAGCCCCCGGCAGTCGGGCGACCTAGGGTCACTACATGCCCGAAATCTCGATCATGTGGTTTCGTCGCGATCTGCGGCTACGCGACAACCCGGCCCTGCTAGCGGCCCGGGACGCGGCTGGCGATGGAGCTGTGGTCCCGGTGTTCGTGCTGGATCCAGCATTGTGGAAACCTTCCGGAGGCCCACGGCGGGCCTTCTTGCTCGATTGCCTGAATCAACTCGACGAGTCGATGACCGGCCACCTCGTCATACGCCGTGGCGATCCCGCCACTGTGATACCTGAACTCGTCGTCGAGCTCGGCGCCAACAGTGTCCACATCGCCGCGGACACCGGGCCGTACGGTCGCCGGCGCGACACGGCGGTCGGCGCGGCCCTGACGGGCGCCGAGCTGGTCAGTACCGGATCGGCGTACGCCGTGACCCCTGGCCGGGTGACCAAACTCGACGGTGACCCGTACCGGGTGTTCACTCCTTTCGCCAGAGCCTGGCGAGCACACGGCTGGAGACAACCAGCGACAACACCTCGCGCCATCCCATGGATGTCCGATGTGGACAGTGAGCCCCTTCCCGCAGTTCCTGAGCGAGACGGCCTGAAACTCCCCGCCGGCGGGGAGATCGCGGCTCACAAAGCCTGGCAGGCTTTCCGGGACGACAAGGTGGCCGATTACTCCACCGAGCGGAACCGGCCGGACCTGGACCGCACGAGCCGGCTCTCGCCGTACCTGCATTTCGGCTGCATCCATCCGCGCACGCTGCTCGCCGACCTCGCCGACCTCGCCGACAGGGGCGCTCACACGTTCGTCAACGAGCTCGCCTGGCGGGAGTTCTACGCCGATGTGCTCTGGCATCAACCGGATTCGGCCCGCGACTACCTTCAGCCACATCTCAAGGAAATGGTCTACAGCAGCGGGCCCACCGCCGAAGCGCATTTCACCGCCTGGACCCAGGGCAGGACCGGGTACCCGATGGTCGATGCTGGGATGCGGCAACTATTGGCCGAAGGCTGGATGCACAATCGGGTACGCATGCTGGTCGCCTCTTTCCTGATCAAGGACCTGCACCAGGAATGGACGCGGGGGGCACGGTGGTTCATGCGCCACCTCGTCGACGGGGACCTCGCCTCCAACCAACACGGCTGGCAATGGGTGGCCGGCTGCGGTACCGACGCGGCGCCGTACTACCGGGTGTTCAATCCGGTGCTGCAGGGCAAGAAGTTCGACCCAGACGGCAACTACGTACGCCGGTACGTCCCCGAACTCCGAAACGTGCGAGTCGGCAAGGGCGGCGAAATTCATGAGCCCTGGGAGCTTCCCGACGGACTACCGGCGGGCTATCCCGAGCGAATCGTCGACCACGCCGCCGAACGGGTCGTCGCCCTCGAGCGCTACGCCGAGATCAGGCAGTGAGGGGCGCCCGCTCGTCCTGATGGCACAAGAAGACGCCGCGTATCGACGAAACGCGCGCCGGATCGCCAA
>JACCTM010000177.1 GCA_013812385.1 Geodermatophilaceae bacterium
ACCGTCGAGTCCGGGCCGAGCAGAGCAACCAGGGCACCGTCGCCGGCATGCTCGGCCACCAGATCCCGGCTACTGACCGGCATCCCCCGCTCCCCGGCCAGATGAGTGGCACTGGTCAGCCGGCACAACGCTCGCCACCCGATCCCGGCCCGGGCGAGTACGGTGACCCGGGGCAGCCGAGCGTCCACGCTGGCTCCGCCGCGAGCCGGGGTCTTGCGGCCGGACGGTCGTACCGGCTGCTGGCCGGCCACCGAGCCGAGAGCCAGATCCAGTCCGAAAATCGGCCGGATGGCGGCCTCCCGGCAGGCCACCGCGAACTTCACCGCACCGGACAGACCGTCGCGATCGGTCAACGCCAGAGCGCTCATCCCGTGTTCGGCGGCGCGTGCGACCAGATCACTCGGGTGGTTGGCGCCGTACCGAAGGGAGTAGCCGGAGGCGACGTGCAGATGTACGTACGGGTCACCGCCCGCGCTTGCCCCCACTATGGGTGTCGTACACCCATGTTGGGTGTACGATTGGGTATGAGCAAGGTGATCCAGGTGCGCAACGTGCCTGACGAGGTCCACACCAGCCTGCGAGAGCGAGCGGCAGCGGCTGGCATCTCGCTGTCGGAGTACGTGCTGGTCGAGCTGCGGCGAGTCACCGAACGCTCGCCCAACGCCGAAGTCCTCATGCGCTCGGCGCAACGCGAGGGAGGGTTCAGCCGGGAGGAGATCGTCGCGGCGGTCCGCTCGGGTCGCGACGAGCGGTGATCGTGGTCGACGCTTCGGCCGTGCTCGACGTGATCAGTGGGGATCCCTTCTCCGTATCGCTGCTTCAGCGTGTCGCCGGGCAGCCTTGGCATGCGCCGCATCTCATCGACCTCGAAGTTCTCCACGCCTTGCGCCGACTGGCCATGCATCATCCGAGCAAGGCCGAACTCGCTGAGGCTGCGCGGGCCGAGTTCCTCGCCCTGACGATCACCCGCTACTCCCATGTTGGCCTCCGAGACCGGATCTGGGAACTTCGCGACTCGATGACCGCGTACGACGCTGCCTACATCGCCCTGGCCGAGGCCCTCGACGTACCGCTGGTCACCACCGATGCCCGGCTGGGCCGGGCCCCCGGAAGCCGATGCGCCGTCGAAGTCTTTTGACAGCCCTAGATCGATCACTCCGCTCACTCCCTGTCGCCGCCCGTCAACCGCTCGATGAGGCGGCAGAAGGTCGCCACCTCCCGGATCAGGTCATCGGCCTCCCGGGCAGTCACCGAACCGACGAGTCCCGCTTCGGCAGCGACCCGCTTGCCTGCCCCGGCCGCGAAGAATCCGGCCCATTCCCCCAGTTCCGGCGCCAACTCGAACAGCAGATCCCAGGCACTGTGCAATCCACGCCGCCTCGGTCGCAAGCCGGCCGCACTGCGTTGGGCGAGCATCGCCGCAGCCGCACGTAACGCAGCTAGATGCGCTCGGGCGTAACGTGGTTCGGGTTCAGGTTCGGTGGCTGCCTCCACCAGTTCGGTACGTGCCTGAGCCAGCAATGACGCCGCCGACCCGCGTACATCGGATCGGAGACCCGCTGCTCTGGCCGGAAAAGCGGCCCTTGGCTGAAAGTCAGTCATGAACCCGGCCCAGCACCCATCGGTTGGCCGCCTCGTCCCAGCAAAGGTCATAGACGCCACCGGGGCCACCGCTGCGACCGGGGCCGGGTCGCGTTTCCACCCGCCACCAGTGCAGTTGCACGATCGCCTCGCCGCCGCTGAACCGACGCCACCAGGGTCCGGATTCCAACCAGTGATCGAGGACGACAGCAACCTCGTACTGCCGCTCGCGCCACCAGAACCGCTGCGGCGACGCGATCGAGTACGTCCGGGTACCTGCTTCCACGTCGATCGGTTCACCCCGACCGGCCTCAGGCAGACGGCTCATGAGACCTCCTGCACACTGGAACGACAAGACCACGACCAACGAGTTGCACTGAGCCGGAGCCGATACGGGTCGAGGGCAACGGCTCCGGCTCAGTTTCTTCGGTGTCCGACAGCGGCACCTGATCATTCGAACATGTGTTCGAATGTCTGAGATCAGTCAACAGCTTGCCCGGCTCGGCGTCAACCCCGACTTGGCTCCACGTCCGGTCAGTACGCTCAGCAACGTGATCCTGCATCTGGTGACCTTCAGCTGGCGCCCCGACGTGACCAATGACGACGTAGTGGCCGTCATCGAAGGTCTGGGCTCGCTGCCCGCCCAGATCCCCGAACTGCTCTCCTACCGGTTCGGTCCGGATCTGGGTCTCCGCGAGGGCAACGCCGATTTCGCGGTGGCCGCCGTGCTCGAGAGTCCGGACACCCTGCCGGCCTACCTCGACCATCCTGAACATCAGCGGATCGCCACAGAGTTCATCGCCCCGCTGGTCGCCACTCGCCAAGCGGTCCAGATCGAACTCCCGGCGGATATCTCGTTCTGACCAGCCGGCTACGCCGGTCGGGTCTCCGGCATCCTGACGGCCAGCAGGACACCGATCGCGAGCACCGCGGTCGTCAGAGCGAATCCGGTGGAGTAGCCGGCTGCCGGAGTGGAGCCCCATCCCCCGCTGTCGACCAGCGCCGAGGCCGCTAGCGGGCCGATCATTGCTCCGACGTCGGTGGCCATCTGAAAGAAGGCCACCGCCCCACCGCTCCGGGCCGGAGCGACATCGGCGACGATGGCCGCCGGCGCGACCGCGAGCATCCCGGCACCCGCTCCGGCCACGGTCATGGCGAGCAGGAACAGGGTCAGATCCGCCGGGGCGATGAGTATTCCCATCCCCCCGGTCGCCAACGCAGTTCCGGCGATCATCAGCGGCTTGCGCCCGACCCGGTCGACCCAGCGTCCGGACGGGAGCAACGCCAGCGCGTTGGCTACAGCAAAGACCCCGAGCCCGATGCCGGACCACTCCGCGCCAAGAGCCAGCCCCTCCCCGACGAACAGGGGGATCAGCGAGAAACGCACTCCGAAGGCGAGCCATCCAGTTCCCAGGCTGGCACCGATCGCCGCACGGTAGGCCGGTAGGCGCAGCATCGATCCGATGCTCGCCGGACCGATCGAGCCGTCGTCGCTCGGAGCGGCCACGAACACCGGTGGCGGCAACCGGCGGAAGGCCACGAAAGCGACGAGGGTCGCGAGGACCAGCAGTGCGCCGTAGATGAAGAACGGCAATCTCAAAGAGATGGCCGCCAATGGCCCCCCGACCACCGGACCCACGATCCCGCCGAACAGAAACCCGCCGAAGAACACGCTGTTCGCCCGGCCGCGCATCTGCGGCGGTGACGTTCGGATCAGCAGGACAACAGCGGAGACGGTGAACATCGCTGACCCGACGCCGCCCAGACCGCGCAGGATCAATAGCTGCGCGTAGTCCTGCGCGATGCCGGCCGCTCCACTGGTCACCGCCGCCAGCGCGATTCCGGTGATCAGGACACGGGTCTCCCCGAATCGGTCGACGAGCCGGCCGGAGAACAGTGCGGACACGATCCGCATGCCGGCGAAGGCGGTGACCACCAGAGCAGCCAACGTACGACTGACTCCGAACTCGAGTGCGAAGTCCGGGATGGCCGGTGCGACGATGCCGTACCCGATTGCCACGCAGGCCGCCACCAGAGCAAGGATCCAGGCTTCTCGAGGCAGCCTCGGGGTGCTCGCCGGTGGGTTGCCGGTGGTCTGGTCAACGCCCGGGCTCACTCCGGCAGCATGCCTGTCGGCCTCAGGAACGTGCGCCGAGCCCCTGGCTGCGAGATCGAGACGGAGCCGGTCTGATCGCGGCTCTGCCTCAGCACCTCCACGCCCACGGTCCGGGATCGGGATACTGGCCGGGTGAATCCTAGGGTCGAATCAGTCACCCGTCGGCTGCGCGAAGCCGGTGTCGACGGTGAGGTACGCGTCCTGGACGCCAAGGCGCACACCGCAGCTCTCGCGGCCGAACAGCTGGGCACCGAGGTCGGTGCGATCGCGAACAGCTTGATCTTCGATGCCGATGGATCCCCGCTGCTGGTGATGACCAGCGGCGCGCATCGGGTGGACACCGCCAAGGTGGCCGCCCTGCTCGGCATTGCCAGCTTGCGTCGCGCGGATCCCGAGTTCGTCCGCAGGCACACTGGTCAGGCCATCGGCGGTGTCGCCCCGGTCGGGCACCCGCAGCCGATCGGGACGCTGGTCGACATTGAACTGGCGCGCTATGACCAGGTGTGGGCTGCGGCCGGTCATCCTTCGACGGTGTTCCCGACCAGTTACGCCGAACTGCTCCGGATCACCTCCGGTACGGCGGCGGAGGTCGGCGAGTGATTGTGGCTGCCGCGTAGCCGCCCAGTCAAGCCGAGAGTCCCAGCGTCTGAGCCCCACGGCGTACAGCTCCACGCGGACTAGTACCTAGGTCCACTGCGGCGACCGTTGCTGCCAGCACATCAGCCGCACCCCTAGCCGCCACCCCAGCCCCCGGGGCGAGACCAGCTCATACTGGGCGGTATCCGCACAGGCCAGCCGATCAGCTTGGTGGCGTGCTGCTGCACAGGCCAACGGGGTTTCCGGCGGGGTCGGTGAACTCGGCGTACCACCCGAACTCGTCGCTGATCAACGTCCGGGCGGTCGTGACCGACCCGCCGGCCGCCTCGACTCTGGCCAGGTGCCCCTCGAGGTCATCGACCAGGAAATAGCAGCGGATGCCTGATCGACCCTGTGGCGGTGGATCAGCGCTCCGCCCCAGGCTGCACACTAGTTTCCCGGTCACATCCACGCACATCACGAACTCCTCGAACGGCTGGAAAGTCCAGCCGAACAGTTCGCCGTAGAAAGCCCTACCTACGTCCAGGTCAGGGAGATAGATGTCCCACCAGCTCAGCCGGGTGGGCTCAAAGGCCACTTCTGTTGCCGCCCTCGTGCCGGCATTCGTCATCTCGCTCATCGGTTTTCTCCTCCGTCACAGGTCCAACTCCGTCCACCATGATGACGAAGGAGTCCGACCGAAATCGACACTGGCCGGGCGGCGCAGACTGACGAGGTGACCTCGTCTCGCCCCGCCCGTGTCCGGTTCGAACCCGGTCCCACATCGAGCATGTACTCGATCCTTACCTCGATCGTTGTTCCGCGTCCGATCGCCTGGGTGTCGACTCGGTCGGCCGACGGCATTGACAATCTGGCTCCGCACTCCTTCTACACGGTTGCCTGTGTGAATCCACCGGTCGTTCAGTTCACGTCGGTGGGCCGCAAGGATTCGCTGCGCAACGTGGAGGAGACCCGAGAATTCGTCATCAACCTGACGACGGAGTCACTCTTCGAACAGGTCAATGCGACCGGAACGGACTTTCCGATCGAGCAGAGTGAGTTCGAGGTGGTGGGGATTCCCATGGAACCGGCCGAAACCGTTGCACCGTACCGGGTTGCGTCGTCGCCGGCTGCGATTGAATGCGAACTGCACAGCACGCTGACTCTGGGCGACTCGACTGTCATCTTCGGCCGGGTGCGGCTCGTCGCGATCAGCGAATCGGTGCTGCGGAACGGCCGGCCGGCCGTCGACCTGCTGGCGCCGCTGTCCCGGCTCGGCGGGAACGACTGGGCGACGGTGGGTGCACTCCGCCGGATCGCACGGCTGGGCTACGAGAAGTGGAATGAGCAACACCCCACGACCTACGGAGCCTGAGTTCCCCGGGCCTTGCAGCAGCAGTCGTTCACGACCATGCCGGAGCTAGGCTCGATGGGTGCCTAGTCCCGCTGAATCCACACGGCGGTCTCCGTCGTGACACAGCTCCAGCCCGCTCGGATCCAACACCTCGACGCGGACCTGATGCGTGATCACCTTCGCGAGGCCCTCGAGATCTATGGCGCGGCGATGGGCTATCCCGCAACCGTCGTCGATGCTCGGTACGGCCATGCTGCCGCGCACACGACCCGGATGGGCTTCCAGGCGGTGGGCGCCTTCGATACCGAGGAAGTACTGACCGGCTTCGGGTACGGGTACACCACGCATCCCGGGCAGTGGTGGTTCGACCAGGTCGCCGATGCGCTCGGCCGGGGAAGTTCTCGGCAGTGGCTTCGGGACAGCTTCGAACTGTGTGAGTTCCACGTTCGCCCGGACCAGCAGGGGATGGGGATCGGACGGTTGTTGCTCGGCACCCTGCTCGACGCAGTCAGCCATCCCCGCGTGGTGCTCTCCACCCCCGACAGCGACACCCGCGCGTTCCGGCTGTACCGCTCCGAAGGCTTCGTGGACCTGCTCAGAGGACACTATTTTCCTGGAGACGCCCGCCCGTTCGCGGTGCTGGGCCGGGCCCTGGCACAGGAATAGCGTCGCAAGACCGACGCCTTGGCGCTGACAGCACTGAGGCGCAAGCAGCGCTGCCGGGGCTCAACCCAAGGCGTCGGAGAGCTGGCGTCGGCCGGTGATGCCGAGCTTGATGTAGGCCCTGCCGAGCTGGTTCTCCACAGTCTTGGGCGTCACGAACAGTTCTTGGGCGATGTCTCGGTTGCTGCGCCCATCCACGGCGAGCTGGGCTACGCGTCGCTCGCTGGCGGTCAGCGACTCATGCCCGGAGAACATCATTTTGCGAGGCCGGTCGCCTAAAGAGGCGAGCCCGTCCAACGCCCGCTGACGCAACACTCGAGAACCACACACGGCTGCGAGTTCGGCGCCGCGGCGAAGCGGGTCGTGAGCGTCCTTTCGACGGCGGGCCACCCGGAGCGCTTCGCCGAGGTCGACCAGTGCCCGGGCGAGCTCCAACCGAGCGGGAGAGTTCTCCAGGACGACGATCGACTCTTCGAGCAGCTCCACTCGTCGCTGTACCCCGATGCGCGCCAGCACACGGAGGGCTGCGCCCACGTCGGTACCGGTTCCCCAGAGCCGCGCCATGTGGAGGTGTTCGGTGGCCAGGGCGCGGGCTTGACCGTCCTCACCAAGGCGCAAGGCAGCCAGAGCGGCAGTGCTACGCCACGGGACCGTGGGCGTGTCGAGGTCGGCTGCAAGTACCGCGTCCCCGAGCGCCATCGCGAACTCGTACGCGCGGGCTGGTTCGTCGCTCGCCAGGGCCAGAATCGCGCGAGGATCGTTCAGTCTCGTCGCGGGGATCAGTTGGGTGTGCTCAGCGTGGAGTTCGTCGAATGCCGCGAGCATGCCTACGGCGGCCGACCGGTCGCCCTGCTCCAATGCGGCCAGAATGCCGAAGTGTGTCGCCGTCGCCCGCACGGCTGCCGCCTGTGTTCCCGGCTCCTCGTCGGCGAGGGCCGCGATGACCGCGTCGGCCTCTCCCGCAACGGCACCGACGTCACCCGTTCGCCAGCCGAGCCATGCCGCAAGCATGCTCACCATTGCGAACTCCATCGGCGAGCCACCCTGGCGCACCCGGGCACGAGCACCGGCGATCTCCGCGGCGGCAGGCACAATCGCGTCCGTGGCGACCAGTGCCATCACAGCGACGACCCAGCCCACCATCCCGTCCGCGCCGTCAGCCACATCCTCGAGAAAGGCACCACTTCCCAAGGCACGGGCGGCAAGCACTGCCACATCTTGTGCGGGCCGCTTGCAATATCTCTCGCGCTGGGCCAAGAGGGCCAGCAGCGTTCGCTCCTCCGGCGTGCGCCCGGGCAGCTCGGCGAACCCGAGTAGCCGCTGAGCCAGTTGCAGGCTCTCGTCGGGGAGCAACGAGCACATCGCAGCCAGTCGGGCTTCGAGTACGAGTCGAGCAGGATCGTTACCCAGGTCTGGCCAGGCATCCAGGATTGTCCGGAGCTCGGCTATTGCGGCTTTCGGTCCGTCAAGGAGTGACGTCGCCGACGCCGCGGCGGTGTGCCGTTGCGCGTTGTCGCGCGGGTTCGATGCCGCCACTGCCGCCTCGCGCAAGAGCTGTCGGGCGCGGCCAGGCTTTCCCGCCCGTAGCAGCGCGTAGCCGAGGTCGGCCCGTAGGTCGTGGTCTCGCGGCGTCTCGGCGAGCGCTCGGGTCAGATGCTCAACGGCGGAGGCCGCGTCCCCGTCGGCTAGAAGCTCCGCGCCCGCGGCCCGGAGAAGTGTCGCTGCGTCCGGCAGCGTTCCGGTAGGTGCCAGGGCCAGATGTGCTGCCACCCTGGCCACCGGCGCGCCGGCCTCGCGCAGAGTCCGAGCAGCCTTCGCGTGCAGACTGCTGCGCTCGCCGGGTCTCAGCTGCCCGAGCACCGCCTCTCGGACAACTGGATGCACGAAAACGAGCTGGTCTTCCTCCGTTGAAAGGACGTGTCCAGCGACGAGCGCGTCCATCGCGGCTGCCAGCCGTACATCGTCGAGTTCGGCGACCCAGCCGGCCACTCGAGGCTCGCTGTGGGAGCCAAGCACAGCCGCGCTGCTGGCCAGGGCGATGGCATCGGTCGGCAGCCGGGCCAGCAGGGCGCGAAAGATCGCACTCGGCCCCAAGCCTGTGACGATGCCTGCGGCGCTGGGTTCGTCAAGCCGAGCGCCACGAATCTCCAGTTCGTCGACCAGGAGCCCGGCCAGGAACGGGTTTCCTCCAGTCGCAGCATGGACGGCAGCGGCGACCTCGGCTGCCGGCTCGATGCCGCCGCGGATGCTCAATGCCGCGACGGCGCCCGCCGACAGCGGTCGCGGCAGAATGCGCTCCGCATCGCGGCCAGCGCTCAATTCGGCCAGGGGCCCCGAGCGCTCCTGCGGCGGGCGGGTGGCGACCACTAATGTGATCGGCAGGTCGGCGATGCGGCGGGTCAGATACACCAAGAAGCGCAGTGACGCGAGGTCTGCCCACTGTGCGTCGTCGACGGTGATCAGCAGCGGTCGAAACGAAGCCAGATCGGCGGCCACCCACCACAGCGCGTGCAGCGTGCGCGCGAGCGCCGCGTCCCCGCCGGCTGCTTCGCTGGGCGCCTCCCCGAGCGCCGTTAAGGCCGCCCCCGACGGGCCGGCCATCAGCCGCGCGCGGGCCTCGCCGCCGTATCGCGAGATTGATCGCTCGACGAGCTGGCGTACAACCGACCACGGCATGGCGCTTTCCAGCTCGTCCCCGGTCGCCTGGATCCGGCCGAACCCGCGCACTTTCGCCAATGCGCGGGTCTCCTGCGTCAATCTGGTTTTTCCGATTCCGGCCGGTCCTTCGATGATCACCACCCGACCGGATCCATCAGCGGCTGCCTCCAGCGCCGCGGCGATGCGTACCAGTTCGTTCTCGCGCTCGAGCGTCCCCGTGGTGTCGCTCATCGAGCGGCGCGCGCCAGACCATCCGCGTCGCGCAACGGAGGCCCGTGGCCGAACAGGACAAGTGCCGGCCGCAACTGCGCCAGGCGGCGCATCGATTCCCGATTGCGCTCCGGGTCCACCGTCAAGAAGTCCGGTGGCGGACCGGTTCGCCGCAGATTGAAGAAGACGTCGCCACAGAGCAGAACGCCATCGGACTCGCGCCAGAGGGCGACATGGCCAGGTGAATGGCCGGGGACCTCCAGCACGGTGAAGCCGGCCACGTCGTCACCCTCGCGCAGCCTGCGACTCACGGGGTGCGCGGGTGGCATCTTGGTTCGCATCATCAGTTCCGGGAACCAACCGGAGGCCGGAACCGGACGTGCGGTCTCCACCGCGGCTGCGTCCCGATCGCCGATCCAGAGCGGAAGGTCCAGCTCCTCACAGACCGCGTGGCTGGATCCGAAGTGGTCCGGGTGGCCGTGA
Organism: Geodermatophilaceae bacterium; assembly: GCA_013812385.1. GTDB lineage: Bacteria > Actinomycetota > Actinomycetes > Mycobacteriales > Geodermatophilaceae > JACCQS01. The sequence goes on from JACCTM010000177.1 coordinate 9,642, forward strand.
GTCACGACATGCGTGCTGACCTCGTGCCCCTTCAGTTGACGCAGAATGCGTCGTCGCGCCAGCGGTGTTCCGGCGTCGACGAGCACGCCGGCGACCAGGTAAGCGTTGATGGCGTGCGGTGCGAATCCGCGCAGCTGGTGCACGTCAGGTGCGAGGGTTCGCATGCTGTGACGATATCGCGCACGTCTCCGTGCGGCGGGGTGGCCTCGCACGGCGATCCGTCCTGCTCAGCCGACCGGTGAGGTCTCGCGCAGGTTCGCCCAGATCTCGCGCGTTGCCGTCGACCGGTTCAGCGTGATGAAGTGGATTCCCGGTGCACCCTCGTCGAGCAACCGCTGGCACAGTTCGCTGGCCTGGCCGATCCCCTGGGCCCGTACGGCGTCCTTGTCCTCGGCGATGGCCTCGAACGTCTCTGCCAGCTTCGCCGGGAAGGGCGCTCCGGACAGCTTCGGAGCGCGTTCGATCGTGCCCATCGAGGTCACCGGCATGATGCCCGGGATGATCGGGACCTCGCAGCCCAATGCCGAGACCCGGTCGCGCAGCCGGAGGTAGTCCTCGGCGTCGAAGAACATCTGGGTGATCGCGAAGTCGGCACCGGCCCGCACCTTCTGGACGAAGTAACGGGCGTCGCCCTCGATGTCGACCGAGCGTGGGTGCTTGTACGGAAAGGCGGCCACTCCGACGCAGAACTCCCCCGCGCGACGCACCATGGTCACCAACTCGGCGGCGAACTCGATGCCGTCGGGATGCTTGATCCATTCAGCACTCGGGTCACCGGGCGGATCACCTCGAATGGCCAGTATGTTCCGCACCCCCGCGGCGGCGAACCGGCCGACGACGTTGCGCAGCTCGGCGACGCTGTGGTTGACCGCCGTGAGGTGGGCCAACGGCAACATCGTGGTCTGCGTGGCGATCCGCTCGGTCACCCGTACGGTGCCTTCTCGAGTGGTGCCGCCCGCGCCGTAGGTGACCGACACGAATGAGGGCCGCAGCCTTTCCAGGTCGCGCAGGGAGCGCCACAGCACCGCCTCGGAAGCCGGGTCCTTGGGCGGAAAGAACTCGAAGGAAAAGCTCGGGACACCTCCGGCCAGCCGATCACGCACCGTTCCCGACATGCGCGCAAGGCTAACCGACAGGGCGCGCGGATCGTCCAAGCGACTCGTGGCCGATACTGCGCAGTCGTGACCTCGCCACCGAGCCCTCGACCGGCCGATCTACTGGACCGGAACTCCCTGCGCGAGCGGGTCGAGATCGAACTGGCCGCCTTTCTGGACCGGCGGCTGGCCGACCTCGCCGCCATCGACGCCGATCTGATGCCGGTCGGGGAGGCGATCTGTGACCTAGTCCTGCAGGGCGGCAAGCGGTTACGCCCGGCTTTCACCTACTGGGGCTGGCGTGGCGCGCTGGATGCCGTCTCCTACGACGGATCGCCTGCCCAGGAAGCCGCCGCGGAGCGGGACGACGACACGGTGGTACGAGCGGCCGCCTCCCTGGAGTTGGTTCAAGCCGGTGCGCTGATCCATGACGACGTGATGGATCGGGCCAGCACTCGCCGGGGCCAACCGGCCCTGCACGTGCGATTCGCCGAGCTGCATGCCGAGAACCGCTGGGCCGGAACCGCCGCCGGATTCGGCCAGGGTGTGGCCATCATCGCCGGTGACATCGCGCTGACCTGGGCACAGGAGATGCTCCGTACCGCCGGGCTCGACCAGGCAGCGCTCGCCAGGGTTGCTCCGGCCTATGACGCAATGCGCATCGAAGTCATGGCCGGGCAGTATCTCGATCTACGCGGGCAAGTCGATTCGCGCCGTCCCGAGGAGGAGGCGCTGGCGGCGGCCTGGCGCACGGCGCGGTACAAGGCGGCCTCTTACACCGTGCAGCGCCCCCTGCACATCGGGGCACTTGTCGGCGGCCCCCATGCTCCGGATGGGCCGCTGCTCATGACCTACACCGATTACGGGTTCGCCCTCGGCGAGGCCTTTCAGCTGCGCGACGACGTTCTGGGGGTCTTCGGAAACCCCGATCAGACCGGCAAGCCCGCCGGTGACGATCTGCGCGAGGGGAAACAGACCCTCTTGGTGATCTTGGCCCGCAGACGGGCAAGTGTGAACGCTCGGGATCTGTTCCAGCGACTGATCGGACGTGCCGACCTGTCCGGTCTGGACATCGATCAGCTGCGGATGGTGATCGAAGGGTCCGGTGCCCTCGCCGAGGTGGAGGGGTTGATCGCCAAGCGGGTCGAAACCGCGCTCACGGCGCTGGCTCAGGGCCCGATCGGCGGCGAGCCCCGGGAGATGCTCGAGCAGCTGGCCAACACGTTGACCGCCCGCGACCGCTGAACTTCCTAGAACGCCATGGCTTGGGCGCGGCGGTTCACCTCGTGGTGACGCTTCTCGTGCAGAGCCTCGATCGGCCTGCCCGGCAACGAATCATCCTCGGTGAACAACCACGTGACGGCCTCGGCATCGCTGTAGCCGCCGTCTCGTAGCACGGTCAGGACGCCGGCCAAGTGCGTGAGAATCCCCTCGTCGTCGAAGAAGGCGGCCGGCACGTGCGGCGTTCCGTCGTGCTCGACGGTGGCCAACGCCCGGTCGCGGATGAGCTGGCGCACCCGGTTCACCCGGATCCCGAGCCGCTTGGCCACCTCGGGCAAGGTCAGCAGATCCATAAGCTCAGCCTATGGCTGACCTCTCACGCGCGGACGCCGCACTCCCCCTCCCCAAGCGCACCGGTGCCGATCTGGAAGCCCGTGCTCGGGAGCTGCTTCCCCCGGCGGTCTACGACTATTACGCCGGCGGGTCGGAGACCGAGACCACCTTGCTGGAGGCGCCACTTGCCTGGCAACGATGGCGGCTGCGGCCACGGATGCTCAGCGGTGTCTCAGCACCCGAGTTGACCACCACCGTGCTGGGTACACCGGTAGCCAGTCCGATCGGCGTAGCGCCGTGGGCCCTGCAACGGATGGCCCACCCGGAAGGGGAGCTGGCCACCGCGGCGGGATGCGCGCGTACGGGCAGCTTGATGACCGTGTCCACGACGGCGACCGTCCCGTTGGACGAGGTGGCGGCCGTGGCGCCAGAATCCGCCAAGTGGTTCCAGCTCTACCAGGTCCACGGCCCTGCCTACACCGACGATCTCGTGCGCCGCGCCGCCGCTGCCGGCTATCGTGCGCTGGTCCTCACTGTGGACCTCCCGATCCTGGGCCGGCGGCTTCGCGACCTCGCCAACGACTTCCAGCTCCCAGAAGGTCTCGTGATGGCTAATCACCCGGACCAGGCTGCCGAACCGGTCAATCCCGAGTTGCCGGTGTCTGCCGCTGGTGGGAGCGGGGTGTCGGTGCGGCGGCTGAGTGAGGCGCTGGACTCCGTGGACGAAACCCCGCCGTGGACCTATGCCAACGTCGAGCACTTCGCCGGGCTCACCGATCTCCCGGTCGTGGTCAAGGGGGTGCTGCGCGGTGACGACGCGCAGCGTTGTCTCGAGGCTGGCGCGTCCGCGGTATGGGTGTCCACGCACGGCGGTCGACAGGTCGATCGTGCGGTCTCGAGCGCCGCTGCCCTGGTCGACGTCGTGTCGGCGGTGAACGATCATGCCGAGGTCTACGTCGACGGAGGTATCCGATCCGGCACGGACGCGCTGATCGCGCTTGCGCTGGGCGCGCGGGTGGTCTTCTGCGCTCGTCCGGTCATCTGGGGCCTGGCCATCGACGGTGTTGACGGAGTAGCTGACGTTCTGTCACGGTTGCGCACCGAGCTCGCCCACTCGATGACACTCTGCGGTGTCGCCTCGGTCCAGCGGGTGCCCCGCGACCTGGTCACCCTCTGACGAGCGAGTCGCGCGAAGGCTACGTCGGGTCGGACGTAAACTGGCTGGTCGTGGAGACGACACTGCTGGACCCGGTGGTCGGTCTCGTGCTCGAGAAGCGTTATCGCGTCGAGCGCCGGCTGGCGCGCGGCGGCATGTCCACGGTCTACGAGGGCACCGACCTCCGCCTGGATCGCCGCGTGGCCATCAAGGTGATGGCGGAGGCGCTGGCCACGGACCCCTCCTTCGTCGCCAGCTTCAATCGTGAAGCCCGCTCTGCAGCAAGGCTTTCGCACCTCAATGTCGTTTCGGTCAGCGATCAGGGCGAAGACGACGGCTTCGTCTTCCTGGTCATGGAACTCGTGCGCGGGCAGACGTTGCGCGCGGTCATTCATGAGAACGGTCGACTCAGTCCCGAGCAGGCCTTCGCCGTGCTTGCCCCCACGCTGTCCGGCCTGTCGGCCGCGCACCGAACGGGGCTGATCCACCGGGATGTCAAACCGGAGAACATCCTGCTGTCCCGGGACGGCGTGGTGAAGGTCGCCGATTTCGGTCTGGCCAGGGCGGTCGCGGGAACCGGCACAACGTCGGTGACCAACGGTGTCCTGCTGGGCACGGTCGCCTATCTCGCACCTGAACAGATCGAACGCGGCACCGCCGATGCGCGCAGCGATGTGTACGCCGCCGGCATCGTGCTGTACGAGATGCTCACCGGCAAACCTCCGTACGCGGGTGACAGTGCGTTGTCAGTGGCCTACCAGCACGTCAACAACGACGTTCCGCTGCCTTCCCGCACGGTGTCGGGAATTCCGACCGCGATCGACGAGCTGGTCTCCTCGGCCACTCGGCGTGACCCGGCCGCGCGGCCACTGGACGCTGGCGCCTTTCTGGCCGAGCTGTTCGACGTGAGCACCGATCTGGGCATGTCCCGAGTGACGGTGCCGGTGCGATACCGCGACAGCCCGGTGCAGTCGCCCCCGATGTCGGGGCCGGGTGCAGCCGATCCGGGGTCAAGGACACCACCGGGTTCGCGCGCCGCCCCCCGCACGCATCAGACGGCGGTGCTCGGTGCAGTTGCTGGTCGGTCCTCCAGTCCGGACGAGAGGGGCCTCAGCTCGACAACTGGTCGAAATCTGGGATCCCCACGCCGACGCCGCACCAGCAGAATCGCGCTCGCACTGGTCCTCGTCCTGGCGGTCGTCGCCGGTGGGATCGGTTGGTGGTTCGGCTCCGGGCGCTACGCGGTCACGCCGGAGGTGGTCGGGTTCGCCGAAGCAGCGGCCGTACAAGCGGTTCAGGACGCCGGACTGGATCCGATCGTCGAAGAGGTCTTCAGCGAGACCGTCGCGGCCGACATGGTGATCTCGGCCGATCCGGGGGCCGGGGCCGAGATCATGCGGGGTAGTACGGTCAACCTCCAGGTATCCAAGGGACCAGAGCGGTTCCTCCTGGACGAGGCGCTGCTCGGCCTGCCCGAGGCCGACGTTTCCACCGCCTTGGCCGGCCTGCCGATCGCCGTCATTCGGGCCGAGGGGTTTCACGAAACCGTTCCGGTCGGATCTGTGATCGGCTTCGACCCCGCCGTCGGGACCGAACTTCGGCGAGACCAGCAGATCACGATGTTGGTCAGCATCGGTCCGGAGCCGCGCGTGATACCCGACGTCTCGGGAATGGCTCAGGGCGAGGCGCGAGCCGCTCTGGAGGCCGTTGGCTTCGCGGTCGACGTACGCGAGGAGTTCAACCGCGACGTCGCCGCTGGCATTGTGCTCACCACCGAGCCCGCTCCCGACGCCGGCCCGCAACCGGTTGGCGCCACGATCATCCTGGTGATCTCGAAGGGCCCCGACCTCGTCGCCGTGCCGGACGTGATCGGCAAGGACCGCGACACTGCCATTGCTGAGCTGGAAGCAGCAGGATTCGTGGCCGACCCGACGTCCTTCCTCGGCAACCGGGTCACGCAACAAAGTCCCGCCCCAGGTGAGCTGGCCGAACGCGGTTCGACGGTAAGCATCCTGCTCAGCTTCTTCTGACCGGTTTCAGCGGTCGAGCAGCTCTGCCAGTACGTCACCGGCACGCCGGACGCCCTCGTCGTCGATGTCCAGATGGGTCAGCATCCGCACCCGATCCGATGCCACCTGGGAGATCAGTACTCCCTGCTCGGCTGCGGCCTTGGCAAGAGCCGGCGCATCGACCCCGTCGAGACGCACGATGTTGGTCTGCACCTGATCGGCGGCGACGCCGAGTCGGCCGGCCAACTGTTGGGCGCGGGCATGGTCCTCGGCGAGCCGGTCGATGTGGTTCGCCAGTGCGTAGCGGCCGGCAGCGGCGAGGATCCCGACCTGTCGCATACCGCCCCCCAGGCGCTTGCGCAGGATCCGGGCCGCCGCGATCCGCTCGGCCGAAGCGATGATCACCGATCCCACCGGCGAACCGAGTCCCTTGGACAGGCAGACCGACAAGGTGTCGGCCAATTCGCCGTACGTCGACAGCGGCGTTCCGGTAGCGACCGCGGCGTTCCAGATGCGGGCCCCGTCGATGTGTAGGGCCACGCCGCGATCGCGTAACTCGCCGGACAACCTCGTGAGCTCAGCCAAGGGCTGGATGCTTCCGCCGCCCCGGTTGTGGGTGTTCTCCACAGCTACCGCGTTCGTGCCCATCGTGTGCCAGTCCCCCTCGCGGACCTGGGCAAGCAGTTCGTCGGTGTTGAACAAGCCCCGCCGACTGACCACGGTCCGGGTCTGAATGCCGAAAAGCGCTGCGGCGGCTCCATGTTCGTAGGTGACTATGTGTGCGTCCGCGTCGGCGAGGATCTCCTCACCGGGACCGGCCAGCAGGCGCAGGCAGATCTGGTTGCCCATCGTGCCGGTGGGCACGAACAGC
>JACCTM010000186.1 GCA_013812385.1 Geodermatophilaceae bacterium
GGCCGCGCCCGCCACACCTCGCCGGTGGCGCCGAAGCCGACGAGCTCGATCAGGGTGAATCCCTCGAGGCTGCGCTGCATGTCAGGCGACGCTAGGCCTCCATGGCGTCGCGGCGCTGAGGTTGTCCACAGCCAGCCCTACCGCCCGTCGGCCTGGTCGCGCGGTCAGCCGTCAGCGAAGGGCAGGGGCTGCTGGGGTGGGCCGTGCGCTGGGTCGACCCCGTCGAACAGGCTGCTCACCGATTCACCGACATGACTGCGTTGGATGGCTTCGGCGAACAGGGTCGCGACGGATCGGACCTGCAGGTTCTCCCACGCCTGATCCGGCGGTGGCACCGTGTCGGTGGTGACCACCTCCTGCACCATCGGGTGGCTGCCCAGCAGGTCCACCGCCTTGCCCGTGAACAGCCCGTGCGTGCAGGCGACAGAGGCTCCGGTCGCCCCGTCGTCGGAGAGCTTGTTGAGCAACTCGACGATGGAGCTACCCGTGGCGATCTCGTCGTCGAGCACGATCGCATGTCCGCCCGCGACATCACCGACGATGGCGTCGATGATCACTCGGTCGTCGGCGAGCCGGCGTTTGCTTCCCGCAGCAACCGGCGTACCGAGCAGTCGAGCGAATTGGGTTGCGGTCTTTGCGTTTCCGAGATCGGGCGAGACGACGACGGTCTGGCTGAGATCGCGGCCGAGGAAGTGCTCGGCGAGCTCACCGATGGCGGTGAGGTGATCGACGGGCACGCCGAAGAAGCCGTGCACCTGTGGGGCGTGCAGGGCCATCGTGATGACTCGGTTTGCCCCGGCGGTGATCAGCAGATCGGCGACCAAGCGTCCGCCGATGGAGATTCTTGAGGCGTCCTTCTTGTCCGAGCGGGCGTAGGCGTAGTGCGGGATCACCGCGGTGATCTGGGCGGCCGATGCACCACGAGCCGCGTCCAGCATGAGCAGCAGTTCCATCAGGTGTTCTTGGGTGGGCGGGACCAGAGGCTGCACGACATAGACGTCGCGTTGCCGGCAGTTGGCCTGCAGCTGTACCTGGAGGCAGTCGTTGCTGAACCTGATGATCGAGGCATGCGAGAGCTCCACTCCCAGGTGAGCACAGATTCGCTGGGCAAACCGGGGGTGGGCATTGCCGCTGAAGACGACGATTTCCCGCACCGCGGATCAGCCTACGGTGCAACCCCCGTCATGGGGTCGGCTGGCTTCGCCCGGCCACCGGGCTTCATCCAGGCCAGGCGTGGGTGGCTACGTTCGGCCGCTCGACGTATCGCCGCTGGCGAGCTTGCTGGGCCACCAGATGGCCCTGCCGATGTCGTAGGTCAGCGCAGGTACGAGCAGCGACCGTACGACCGTGGTGTCCAGCAGAACACCGAAGGCGACGATGAAGGCGATCTGCGCCAGGAACAGTATGGGGATCACCCCGAGAGCGGCGAAGGTCGCAGCCAGCACCACACCCGCGGAGGTGATCACGCCGCCGGTAACCCGCAAGCCGGCCAGGATTCCGGGTCGGGTCCCGCGCTTAGCTGACTCTTCGCGGACCCGGGTCATCAGGAAGATGTTGTAGTCGATCCCGAGGGCGACCAGGAAGACGAAGCCGAACAGCGGCACGGCGGGGTCGGACGGCGGCCAACCGAAGACGTGGTCGAAGACGATCTCGGCGATACCGAGGGTGGCCAGGTAGGACAGCACCACCGTCGCGATCAGCAACAACGGTGCCACGATCGCCCGGAGCAGCAGAGCGAGCACGAGGAAGACCACGAACAGCACGATCGGGATGATCAGGGTCAGGTCGCGCTCGGCGGTGTCCTGGGTGTCGAGGTTGATGGCCGGAAAGCCACCGACCAGCGCGCTGCCGTCCCCCACCTCGCCGACCACGTCGCGCAGTTCACGGATGACCTGATAACCCGACTCACCGTCGGCCGAGACGCCCAGTACCGCGTTGATCTCGACCAGACCGTCGACGACCTTCGGCTCACCGTCGGCGGGCCCGGGTACGCCGGGAGGTGCCCCGGGCGGTGGGTCGGTGGTCACCGCCACCGTGTCAACCTCGTCGACGGACTCGGCCGCAGCCACCAGATCGTCGACATCGCTCGCAGCTCCGATGATGACGGCTGGAGAGCCGGCACCGGCGGGGAAATGCCGGCCCAGGGCGTCCTGACCGGCGACCGAGTCGACCTCGGTCAGGAATATGTCGGTCTGTGAAGCCCCGCCCACCCGGAGTTGGAACACAAAGGAGGCGGCCACCAGCAGCAGCAGCGACGTGGCGACCCAGACCCGGCGCGGATGGGCCTGCACAAGATCGGCGACCTTCGACCAGATTCCCTGCGCGCCGGGGGACGTGTCGTCCTTCTTGGGGCGACGCGGCCAGAAGACGCCGCGACCGAGCAGGGTCAGGGCGGCGGGCAGGTAGGTCAACTGCACGAGCAGGGAGGAGACGATCCCGATCGCGGCCACCGGACCCAGCCCGCGATTGGAGTTCAGGTCGGAGAACAGCAGGCAGAGGACACCCAGGATGACTGTGAGCGCGGATGCCACGATCGGGGCCGTCGCCCCACGCAGCGCCTTTCTCATCGCGGAGTACTTGTCCTGGCTGTGATGCAGCTCCTCGCGGAAGCGCGACACGAGCAGTAGCGCGTAGTCGGTGGAGGCGCCGAAGACCAGGATCAGCAGGATCCCCTGGCTCTGGCCGTTCAGGGTGATGACGTCGGCCTGCACCAGTCCGTACACCGCCGCCGCAGAGACGCCCAGAGCAAGTCCGGCACCGACGAGTACGACCACGGGCAGCACCGGGCTGCGATAAACCAGAACGAGGATGAACGCGACGACCAGCGCGGTCACGATGACCAGGAAGCCGTCGATGTCACCGAAGGCTTCGCCGAAATCGGCGATGATTCCCCCGGGCCCCGTCACCGAGACCAGATCGAGGTCCTTGCCGGCGACGATGTCCCGGATGTCGGTGACAACCGTGCTCAGCTCGTCCCCGAGGTTGGCGTCCAGCGGAACGATCAGCTGCAGCGCCTGGCCGTCCTCCGAGGGAATCGGTGGCGGGATCGGACCGACCAAGCCGTTCAGGTCACTGATCTGCGCGACGTCGTCCTCTGCCGCGGAGATGTCCTCCTG
>JACCTM010000188.1 GCA_013812385.1 Geodermatophilaceae bacterium
TCGGTCCGGCGGGAGTGGTCGGTCAGCGAACGGACGTTGTGTGGGTCGGCGCCAGCGGATTCTGGGCTGGCCGGCCGTTGACCGTCCGGGTCGCGTTCAGTGGGGCGCTGCTCGGTGGCGCGCTGGACATGGGCGACGACCGGGATGCTGGGGTCGTCGTCGTCGAACTCGTAGTCGGCCACCTGTGCGCCATCGAGCAGGTCGGGCGACGAGGCGTCCGGCACGGCCTCGACGGTCACCGCAATCCGGATCTCGCGGCCCAGTTCGACACACAGTTGCTCGGTCAGCCGAGGGCGCAGCCGGGACTCCAGAAACTTCTGGGTGAACTCGTTGGGGGCGGCGATCAAGACGGTGTCCTCCACCAGACCCAACGGCCTGGTCAGGCCGAGCAGGGCCATCTGGTGCGGTGCGACATCGCTTCGTTCGAGGCTGGTGAGCACCCGGTCCCAAGCTGTGGACAAGTCCAAGGGCTCTGACACCTACGTTTGGCCCCCTCGGCGTTCCTCGTGCCCCAGTGCGGGCACGTGCCCGCGGTTTTCGCCCGTACCGCCCCGCTATACCGAGCAGTCCACACGCTTGTCCACAGGCTGTGCATCGGGGCCGAAGGCCTAGACGTCGTCTCGACCGGAGGCGCCCACCTTGCTGGCGGAGCGGGTAGCCGGCGAAGCCTACCGGGCGAGTGAGAAGCAACGTAACAGCCTCGGCGTGGCGCCGACAACCGACGTTTCGGTCCCGGTTGACTACGTGGTTTGCCCGCGGATCCGAGCATGGGGTTCTCGGGCGGCGAATCAGCTGCCCGCGCCGGACTCGACGAGCCGGCCCGCCTCAGCGGAGGGCAGATTGACCCTGCTCCGGGCCGCTGCGTACGGTGGGCAGGCACCGTCTGCGGTAGTCGGCTGCCTGCACGTATGCTGTGCCTCTGCAGCCCGGCGTGGTACGGGAGTTTCTGCATGCCCCCCGTGGTGTCGCCCACCCGCGATGCCTCCTCACCTCTAGGAGTTTTCGACCGTGAGCAAGCGCACCTATCAACCGAACAACCGCCGGCGTGCCCGCACGCACGGTTTCCGGTTGCGGATGCGGACCCGCGCCGGTCGCACGATTCTGGCCGCTCGCCGCCGTAAGGGCCGCGGCAAGCTCTCTGCCTGATTCGGGCCTCGCCATCAACCGGCCCACCCACCCAGCGTCAATGTTGCCCGCGACGGTTCGCCTGCGCCGCCGCGTCCAGTTCGACACCGTCGTACGGCGGGGTCAGCGGTGCGGGCACGGACCGCTAGCCGTACACGTTTCCCCGGGCATGGGCTCCACTTCGGTCGGCTTCATCGTCAGCCGGGCCGTCGGGAACGCGGTGACCCGCAACCGGGTCACCCGACAACTGCGGCACCTGATGCGCGATCGCTATAGGAGCCTGCCACCCGGCACCGGCGTCGTGGTTCGCGCGTTGCCCGCGGCGGCTGGACATAGCAGCGCCGACCTCGGTGGATCGCTGGATCGTGCCCTCACTCGAGCCCTGAGCCGGGCCTCGAGCGGCGCTTCGGACCGAGGACGCAGGACAACCTCGACGCCTTCAGCTGTCGTGGAACCGGCCGCCTCGTGACCACCGGACCCGGGGCCCACGAGCCGACCGATCCCGCGCCCGGGCTGATCGGTCGCGGTCTGCTCGCGGTCGTGGCCTGGTATCGGGACGCGGTCAGCCCGGCGCTGCCCCCGCGGTGCCGCTTCTACCCGACGTGCAGCGCATACGCAGCGACCGCCCTGCAGCGGTACGGGCCGGCGCGAGGAAGCTGGCTGGCCGTACGCCGGATTCTGCGCTGTGGACCGTGGCAGCCCGGCGGCGTCGATCACGTACCGGCCCTGCCGGCCACACCGGATGAGGCAGGGTCCCCCGCACCGTCCCTCGACGGCGAACCCCCGTGCGCACAGCGGCGCGTACCGTCGTCGTACGGCAACGCGCGTGCCTCGCATCATTGTTCGCAGCGTCTCGGCACGCTGCCGAAAAGCTTTGGGCCGCAACGGCGGTCGGTAAGTCAGGAGACGGCTGTTGTTTGAATGGCTCTATACCGCGATCTCGTGGGTGCTCAAGATGTGGCACTCGCTGTTCTCGACGTTCCTGCCGGCCGCGTCGGGTCTGACCTGGGCGCTGTCCATCGTGTTCCTCGTCATCACCGTCCGGATCCTGCTGTTCCGGCTGTTCGTCAAGCAGGTGCGGTCACAACGGGCGATGCAGGAGCTGCAGCCCGAGATCGCCAAGCTCAAGAAGCAGTACGGCAGCGACCGTCAGGGCATGGCCCAGGCGATGTCGGCGCTGCAGAAGGAGCGCGGAGTCAACCCGCTGGCCGGCTGCCTGCCGATCCTGCCCCAGATCCCGGTGTTCATCGGGTTGCTGCACGTGTTGCGGCGACTGCGGCCCGGCGCGGACGGGCTGTACGGCTGGGACGACACGCTCACCGACCAAGCTGCCAGCGCCAAGGTGTTCGGCGCGCCGATCTCCTCGGCGTTCTTCATGCCCGACGGGGTCAAGACCGACTCGATCCTGGCGCTGCCCTCGGAGCTGAGCACGATCAGGATCGTCACCACGATCCTGATCGTGGTCATGTGCCTGACCACCTTCTTCACCCAGAAGCAGATCATGTCCCGTTCCGGCCCGGTCGAGGGCCAGGCCGCGATGATTCAGAAGTTGCTGCTGTACGGAATGCCGCTCGGGCTGTTCGTGTCGAGCTTCTTCTTCCCGCTCGGCGTGCTCATGTACTGGTTCGTCAACAACCTGTGGACGCTGGGACAGCAGTTCTACATCCTCAAGAAGCTGCCTCCCCCGGGTTCGGCCGGTGCGTTGGCCAAGGCCGAGGCCGACCGCCCCAAGGTCGACCCGAAGGAGCTCGCACCCAAACCCGGAGCCAAGCCGGTACGCGGGCCGAAGGGCCGTACGCCGGTGGTCAACGCGGCGACGGCGGCCAGGCTCGACGACGCCGAGGGTGATGGTGACATCGGCGCCGGGGTGAGCGCCACAGCCAAAGGTTCCCAGCCGGTGAAGCGTTCCGCGGCCGGGTCCAGCACTGTCTCGTCCAACGGACGCGTGAAGCGGTCGGGAAAGCCATCCGGCGCAGGCCAGGATGGAAGCCAACCGAACAAGGTGTCGCACAGCGCCTCCGGCGACTCTCCACCGAACAAGATCGTCGGCGAGACCGGCAGCCCAACGCCCAACAAGCCCCGGGCCAAGGCCGGCTCAGGCGGGCGACCGGCTGATCGTCCAGGCACCAACAAGACTCGACGCAAGAGGCGGTAATGCCGTGCCAGCCACGGCCAGCCGCTGATCGATCGACCAGGGTTACCGGCTCATGCGCGCCGGAGTGCAACCTGTCGGTGTCCCGCCACCCCGGTCAAATGCCACGTGAGCACCGCGCCACTTGAACACCGCGCCCACCTGAACACCGAGCAAGGAGCCTTCCAGTGCCAGAGTCGACCACCGAACAGGACCCAGTCAGCAACCAAGGCCGCACCACACCGCCGGCGGTGCCCAGCGCCGACGGCAGTGTCAACGGGAGCCGCGAGGGCAGCCGCAGCGCCGAGGGAAGCCCTGAGCTCGAGTCGTCTGCCGGTTCGGGGATCGACACCGAGGACGGCTCCCAGGGCGATGACACAGCGTCTTCGGCGAGTTCCGGCGCAGCGAATGCATCGGCTACCGATTCCTCCGCGGTAGGCATGCCGGTCGATGCGGACCAGCCGAACGCTCCGATCTCCGGTGAGGCCCTGCTGGTGCAGGAAGGAGAGATCGCCGGTGACTACCTCGAGCAGTTGCTCGACATCCTGGATTACGACGGCGATATCGACCTGGATGTCGAGGGCGGCCGAGCCATCGTCGCGATCGTCGGAGCGGACGACCTCGATCCGCTGGTCGGTACGCGCGGGGTGACTCTGGATGCGCTGCAGGAGCTCACCCGGCTGACCGTTGCTCAGCAGACGGGTGTCCGTACTCGGCTGATGCTCGATGTGGGGGGCTACCGGGCCGGGCGTCGTACCGAGCTCAGCGAGCTGGCCGCCACTAGCGTGACCCGGGTGATCGACAGCGGAGAGACCGTACGGATGACCGCGATGAACGCGTTCGAGCGCAAGATCGTGCACGACGTCGTCACCGCAGCCGCCGGAGTGCGCAGCGAGTCCGAGGGTGAGGATCCGGACCGCCGCGTGGTGATCCTGCCCGATCGGTGAAACCGCCGGCGGAGGCCGCGGCGGTCTTCGGTGGCCGGCTCGAGCTGGCGGAACGCTTCGCGCAGTGGCTGCTTGGACCGGGGCTCACCAGGGGACTACTGGGCCCGCGCGAAGCCGACCAGATCTGGACACGGCATCTGCTCAACGGGGTGAGCATCACTGGTCTGATCGAGCCGGCTTCGGTCGTTCTCGATATCGGGTCGGGCGCGGGTCTGCCCGGGCTGGCACTCCTCATCGCTCGTCCCGATCTGCAACTCGTCCTGGTGGAGCCCAAGGTTCGACGGGTCGATTACCTCCGCGAGGTGTGTGCGGATCTGGACCTACCGGCCCGCATCGTGCGGGCGCGTGCCACACCGGGAGGCCTTGTTCGGCTGCCGGATGACGCGACGGCGGACGAGGTCCCCCTGGCCGATGTGGTGACTGCGCGGGCAGTGGCACCGGTTGCCGAACTGGCGCGCTGGGCTAAGCCGTTGTTGCGGCGCGACGGTCGACTGCTGGCAATCAAGGGCGACGCTGCGACAGATGAGCTGCACCGCGATCGTGCGGTACTCACCAGGTTGGGTTTTCGGGACGCGTCGGTGCTGGTGGTGAGTACGTCTGTGGATTCCGGACCAACGATTCCGCTGACGACGGCTACGGTGATCTCGATGAGGCTGGGTGGAGTTTCACGTGAAACATGACGGGTGCGAGCCTGGGGATGTTTCACGTGAAACAGCGACCCAGCCAGAACGCGCAGCCGCCACTGGGCGCGCTGCCACCTCCATCATCGACGCGTCAGCAGCGGCACAAGCGGCGCCCCACGCTGATACCACCGTCTCGGCTGAGATCTGGAACAGGCTGGCAGAAGTGCCGATCGTCGAGACCGACAGTCAGGCGCCGGCGACGCCGATAGCCGTAGAGGCCGAGCGGGCCAGCCGGGTCCTGCACGCGCGGGATCAGCAGCCCTTCCCGTTGCCGCCGCATCCTCGGGTTATCACCGTGTCAAACCAGAAGGGCGGAGTCGGCAAAACCACCACGACCGTGAATCTCGCCGTCGGGCTGGCCCTGCACGGCGCCCGGGTATTGGTCATCGACTCCGACCCGCAGGGGAATGCCAGTACCGGGCTCGGCATCGCCCACGCCGTGGGAACTCCGTCGATCTATGACGTCCTGATCGGCGACAGCTCGCTGACCGATGTGGTCGTGGCCCACGACAGCGTGGCTGGCCTGTGCTGTGCCCCGGCCACGATTGATCTCGCCGGAGCCGAGATCGAACTGGTGTCTTTGGTTGCTCGGGAGACGCGACTGCGCAAAGCGATCGCGACGTATCTCGACGAGACGACAGGCAAAGCGCCGCATTACATCCTGATCGATTGTCCGCCGTCGCTGGGCCTGCTCACCGTCAATGCTCTGGTTGCGGCCGACGAGGTGTTGATCCCTATCCAGTGCGAGTACTACGCGCTCGAAGGCCTCGGCCAACTGCTGTCCAGCATCGAGCTGATCCGCGCCCACCTGAACGAGGGCCTGACCGTCTCGACGATCCTGCTGACGATGTACGACGCCCGTACCCGGCTCTCTGATCAGGTCGCCGACGAGGTACGCCGGCATTTCGGACCGCTGGTCCTGGATTCGGTCGTTCCGCGCAGTGTCCGAGTCTCCGAAGCCCCCGGCTTCGGACAGTCGGTACTGACCTACGACCCCGGGTCGCGGGGAGCAGTCAGTTATGTGGAAGCCGCCCGTGAGATGGCCGAACGCGGTCACACCGCAGTGCCGCCCCCAGCCCCATCCTCGGAGCGTCTTGACCAGGAACCGGAGACGACAGATGACGGTGACCAGCCGGACGGCGCCGAGCACGACGGGGCCGCGAACGACGGAGCCGGACACGAAGGGGCCGAGCGGGACCGGGCAGAGGACGACGTACGGGCAGAGCACGAGGTGACCCAGTGACCAAGCGAGGTGGCCTGGGGCGCGGGCTGGCCGCGCTGATCCCTACCTCCGCGGCACCCACGGAGTCCGGCGAGCAATCCGACCCCCCGCTTGCCGAATCCATGCCGCAGGCAGCGACCACCGCGCCTGCGACAGCAGCGACGCCGCGCCCGGAGGTCGCCGCCAACGCTGACCCGGGCACCGGGAGTCCGGTCGAGCCCGTGCCGGGATTGACCCTCCGAGAGATACCGCTCCAAGAGATCGAGGCCAACCCTGCGCAGCCCCGGCAGGTCTTCGACGAAGATGCGCTGGCCGAACTGTCCCACTCGATCCGGGCCTTCGGACTGTTGCAGCCGATCGTCGTACGCCGCCTGGACACCGGCCGATATCAGCTGGTCATGGGCGAACGCCGGCTGCGCGCTGCCGCCCTCGCCGGGCTCGAGACCGTCGCCGCGATCGTGCGGGACACCGCGGACGACGAGCTGCTGCGCGATGCCCTGCTGGAGAACATCCACCGAGTCCAGCTCAACCCGCTGGAGGAAGCCGCGGCCTACGACCAGCTGCTCGTCGAATTCGGCGTCACACACGAAGAGTTGGCGACTCGCCTGGGACGCAGCCGTTCCCAGATCACCAACACGATCAGGCTGCTCCGTCTCCCGGTGCCCGTACAGCGCCGGGTGGCCGCCGGGGTCCTGTCGGCCGGACATGCCCGTGCTCTGCTGGGTCTGGAGGAGACTTCGGCGCAGGAACTGTTGGCCACTCGGATCGTGGCCGAGGGGCTATCCGTGCGGGCCACCGAGGAGCTGGTCGCGACGACCGCCGCCAGCACACCCGGCACAGCCCGGGCCAGGCGCACGGGGCGGATCACCGCCCCCGGGGCCGAAGATCTGGCCGAACGGCTCTCCGACGTCTATGACACCAGGGTTCGGGTGGAGATCGGACGTCGTAAGGGCCGGGTCGTGGTCGAATTCGGCTCGATCCAGGATCTGGAGCGCATCGTCGCGCTCATGGCGCCGCAGACCAGCCAGCACCGACGTGGCTCCGCCCAGGACAGTCCTGCGTAGCCGGTTCGTCCGCCACTGCAGGGGCGGTTGGGTAGCGAACCGCCCCTTTGGAGGGTGGGAAGCGCCGGTTGGGTAGCGAACGTGCTGAACTGTGGCCGACAGCGGGCGCTATGTCTCGCCGGCAGCCGCGGCGGCGAACGTGCCGGCCGGAAAGGCGCCGGCGGCCTGGACGCGGCGGGTCAGCCCATGACCGAGTTCACTGAGCCGGGCCAGATCTGACTCTCCCAGGGACTCGTACGGTTCGCGTGCCATGTCGTCAGTGCGGTCCTCGATCCCCTGCCGAAGTTCCTGACCGGCTTCGGTCAATCCCCTGGTCTCGTCCATCAGCCCGCGTTCCTGCAGGCCGGCGACCCCCGCCGCCCAGAGTTCGGCAGACCAGCCGCGGCTGGCCTGGGCGAACTCCTGGGTGAAGCTCTTGCCGGTGGCTTGGTGGCTGATCAGTGCGTCGAGCCCGGACAACTTGGCGTCCAGCAGAGCGGCCAGGTGGCCGTCGCCTCGGTACTCGCGGAGCAGAGTGATCGAATGCCATAAGGAGGTCAGCGGCTGCGTCGGGTACTCGAGGTCGGCGTGCGCGGCATACAGCGGCCGGCCCTGCGGTGCGCAGACCTGCGCTGCTCGCTGGGCCAACGTCGCTGCCTCTTCGACCTCTTCGGAGTCGGCGACGTCGTCACCCAGCAGGCGACGTAACACCTTGTCCGCCACCTGAAATCGGGTCGTGACGATCGTCTCGGGATCGGCCAGCGTCCAGGCCCGCGGGATATGCCTGGCCACCAGGTCGGGACTGAAGTTGAAGAACGTCGCCGTGACAACTCCCGCGGAGACCGCTCCCATCGGCGCCGCCCGGCTCGCGAAGTAGGTCATCCGGCCCGGGCGCAGACCGATCTCGGTGAACGCCTCTTCGGCCTCGGGGGCGAAGTAGATCAGCGTGTGCAGCGGGTCGAGAACCGCATGGCAGCGGCGGGCAGGCGTCGAGGGCATGCCCTCAGCGTAGGCGGCGTGGGTGAGCCGCCATCCGAACCGGCTCTTTGGGAACACGACCACGCGCAGCAACGACGACGGCGGTCGTGGGCAGAGCTGGCGTACGCCGAAGGAGCAGAGTTCCGGCCGTGATCGACAGGACCAGGACGGCGGCACCGCCGAGCCAGCGGTAGTCCACGACGTCGACCAGTGCGGCCCCGACGGCGATCGAGGCCAACTGCGGCAGGGACAACGCCATGTTGGCCGCGGCGGCGCTACGTCCTTGCAGCCGAGGCGGAGTGGCCTGTTGCCGGGTGGTCGCCAGGGCCACGACCAGCCACGGGATCGCCGCGCCGGCGCAGAAGATTCCGACAACGACCAGGGCCGTACTGGTGGTCAATACCGAGGACGAGCCGACGGCGAACAGGCCGAGTGCGGCGCCGACTGCACGGATCGCCCCCAGCCGCCGGAGCAGCCGTACGGCAGTGATCCCACCTACGATGCTGCCACCGCCCTGAACGCTCATCAGCACGCCGAAGAAGGCCGGCTCGCGACCCAGACCTTCGTCCACGACGGCGAAGATCACCGAGTCGAAGAACCCGACGACCCCGAAGGAGATCGCGCAGGCCGCGACGATGCGCCACAGGACCGGGACAGACCGGATGTGGCGGAATCCCGCCGTGACATCGGACCAGAAGCCTGCGCGCTTGGTCGACTCGACGGCCGATTCGGTGAACTGAACCGTGCGCAGGGCCACGACGGCAAGCAAGAAGGTGGCCGAGGCCAGAATCGCCAACGCCGGCCCGCCCCACGCGGCGTACAAGCCGGCCCCGAGCAGTGGGCTGATCAACCGCAAGCCCTGGTCGATCGTGGTCAGGGTGGCATTGGCGGTGTCGAGTTGCTCGTCGGGCAGCAGATCCTTGAGTACGCCGGATTGCGCGGCTCCGGTCAGGATTCCGATCAGGCCGTACCCGACCGCCACGAGGTAGAGCAGCCAGAGCTCGGCAGCGTCTTGGACGAACAACAGGACCAGAACGCCACCGGCGGCAAGGAAGTTCACTGCGATCAGCAGCGGACGTCGGCGCACCCGGTCTACGAGGTGACCGATCAAGGGAGAGAACAGGATTGGCAGGCCGAGCGCGAGGAAGACCAGGCCGGCTGCAGCGTTGCTGCCGGTGAGATCCTTGGCCCAGATGGCCAGCGTGAGAAACAGCGCGCTGTCGCCCAGGCTGCTGACGGTCCAGCCGACCAGGAGCCTACGAAAGGCCGGATTGCCGTACGGCGACGAGGTCACGAGGGCTCCTCGGCGGTGTCAAGACCTGACCGATCAGCCGATGCCGCCGGCGGGGACGGGTCGAGATCCAGGATCGGGCTGAGCGCGATGAACAGCCGGACGGGGCGACTGCCAGCCGGTCTCAGGGCCGGGTTCGCGGCGCGTTCCAGGTGTCGCTGGCTCAGCGCCGTGAGATCTTCGCCGAGCGCGCGCGCTTCGTCGGCGGTCAGCCACATGCTGGCCCCCCCGAGCAGCCGGCTGCCCCGCCACAGCTGCTCGGGCGTGTACCCGAGCGCGGCGCGGATGCGTCCGAGTTCCCAGTTGAGCAGGGTCTCGTCGAGGGCGCGTACGGCGGCGACGGAGTCCGGGTCGTCGTAGTCGGTCCGTACGGACTGCGTCACGCTGGTCAGCTGCCACGGCCGCTCCCGGCCGCTACGCGGGGCCGCGGGCTCAAGAAATCCGTACTTGGCCAGCAGCCGGAGATGAAACGAACAGTTGGACGGGCTTTCGCCGAGCAACTGCGCGCAGCGGGTAGCGGTCGCACTGCCCTCGGCGGCGAGCGTCTCGAGCAGCCGGATCCTGAGTGGATGGGCCATCGCGCGCATGGCTAGGGGGTCGCGAATCTCGGCCACACCGCGAACGTACAGCGTGAAACTACTCTTTCACAACAACTCTTTCAGGATTCCCGGATCGGACCCCCTGGTAGGGAGATGTTGCGCCCGCCGCCGCCACCGGCACCCAGCCGCGGCTCGTACGAGACCGCTTCCGGGCCCCGCTGGAAGCGGGCGGCGAGTTCCAACGCCGGGTCTGCCCCCTGGGTCATCGCCAGGCATGGGGCGAGGAACGCGCAACCCGGGCAGTGTCGTGGCGAGGGAGTGGGATACGGACGCAGATCGGGGCCGAGCATGTCCAGCACCTCGGCCCCGATCTGCTGGACTGCCGCATCGATCTCGGCTCGAGTACGTCGGATTCTGGTGCGCCGCAACGGACCGGCGATCTCTTGTTCCACGCGCGGGCGAGTCGCCGGTCGGCGCTCCAGCCGATCGGGTCGCTCGGCCTGCGGCAGGAAGCGGCCGCCACCGCTGGGCTCGTTCTGGGAGTAGCCGCCGCGGCCGGGCCGGCCGGTGCGAGTGTCGGCGGGCGCCCTACCCAGCAGGTCCGGCGTTGAGCGCAACATCTCGTTGTGGATCGTTCCGGCGACATCCATGCCGAGATAGGTCTGCTCCCAGGCCCAACAGGCGGCGATGGCGGCCTCGTCGAGCAGCAGCGATTCGATGTCCTGCCAGTCGGGGACGACGTGATGGACGACCACCCAGTACTCGTCGTCCACGTCGGCACCCACCAGCGCCACCCGCTCGGTGTAGAGCACCCGCTGCCCGTCCGGGGACAACAGACCGCGCTCGGGTTCGCGAATGTCCGGCACGATCACCTCGACATCAGCCTCGATCCTCAGCGGACCGAAGTCATCGACGCTCGGGGCCCAGTCGAAGTACCGCTCCAGCAACTCCGTGCCGAGATCAAGAGCCTGCATCCGATCGGCCGACGGCGGGGCGGCTGCGATCGAGCGCATGAATGCCTTTCGGACCAGCGGCAACACGATGGAGCTCTGCCAGTCCCACATGCCGGGGTAGTAGTAGACGGCCAGCGCGTCCCTGATCGCCTGGTTCAGATCGATCGGCTCAGGGTCGAGTGCCTGCAGCCGCTGTCGGTTGGTGGAACCGAAGTCCCACTGCCGACGACACCGCTTGAATGCGGCCCGGTCCAGCGCCGAGACGCGGTAGTCCACGAGGCAGCCCGATCAGTGCAGATGGGGCCAGGGCTGGTCCAACGGCCACCGGCATCGGTCGTCGCCTCCGGCCATCGACTCCATCTCGGCCAGCATGTCCTCGCAGAACGCCTGGCTCGCGGCGGGGTCCTCCCGTGGCCAGGCGCCGGAGAAGTACATCCACACGTCGGCGTCGACGCCCGGTTGCGCAAGGGCGCCCTCCTGACCGACGCCATCCTGGGCGAACACGCGCCACGAGTACTCCGCGCCTCGTCGTTCGACGTACACGGTGTCCGTAGGGCCGGGCGGGGCCTGGGCGAGCGAGGTGAACAGCTCCGCACGGTCCATGGGCCACCCCCTGCCCCGAGGCTACCCCGGGTGGCAGGCCGCTGCCTGTCGATCCCGGCACCGCACGGGCGGCACGGCCGACCTAGCCTGACCGAGATGGCCGACAACTGTGCGCAGCGGTGAGCGCCGTCGATGTCGTCGTCCTGATTCTCGGGGGAATCGTGGCCGGGATCGCGGGCGCCGGTGCCGGGATGGCCTCCCTGGTCTCCTATCCCATGCTGCTCGCGGCCGGTCTCCCGCCGCTGGTGGCCAATGTGACCAACTCCGTCGCCCTCACGCTGAGCACGGTCGGCGCGATGGCCGGCTCCAGACCGGAGCTGCGGGGGCAGGGTGATCGGGTACGCCGGTACGCGCTGCTCTCGGCCACCGGTGGTGTCGTGGGCGCTGTGCTGCTGCTCAGCACCCCGGAGCGAGTGTTCGGGTACGTCGTGCCGTGGCTGATCGCCCTGGGTTCGGTCGCGCTCCTGGCGCGACCGGCGCTGCAACGGCTGCACGCCAATCGGCTGCACGCCGCACACCCAGCGACTTCCGTGGGGCTGGGCGCCATCGCGGTGTACAGCGGCTACTTCGGGGCCGGCGCGGGGGTCCTGGTTCTGGCTCTGCTGGGGGCGGTGATCGCGGACTCGATGCCGCGGCTGAACGCGCTCAAGAATGCGATCGTCGGCTCGTCGAATGCTTTGGCCGCCATCGCGTTTGCGGTTTTCGGACCGGTCGCATGGTTGTTCATGCTGCCGCTTGCCGCTGGGTGCTTGCTCGGTGGCCTGGTCGCGCCGTGGATCGTGCGTCGGATCCCGGACACCCCGTTGCGGATCGGCATCGGCCTGCTGGGCCTGGGATTGGCGGTCAAGCTGGGCCTGGACGCCTACTGATCCGAGTCACGTGGCCCCCGGTGGTGATCTTGACCTTATTTGCGGCGACACGCCGTGAAACGGGCCGCAAAACCACCACAACGTCAAGATCACCGGGACTGCCTAGTTCAGGCTCGGCACGGCTGCAGCGCGGAGCAGGTCGGCGAGCACGGTGCCCAGGTCCAGGCCGGCCGCGCTCACCGACATCGGCAGCATCGAAGTATCGGTCATTCCGGGGGACACGTTGACCTCGAGGAAATACACCTGCCCGCCCGGAGCGACGATCGCATCGGTACGAGAGAGCCCGGACAGTTCCAGGGTCCGGTGCACGGTCAGCGCGACCTCGGCCGCCCGCGCCGCAACGGCCGCCTCGAGCCTGGCCGGAGTGAAGTACTCGGTCATCCCCGGGGTGTAACGCGCGGCATAGTCGAAGACGCCGGACTGCGGAACGATCTCCACTGCGGGCAGGGCGCTCGGTCCGTCAGGCCGATCGATCACCGACACCGCGATCTCGGTGCCGCTGATGAACTGCTCGATAAGAACAGTGTCAGCGTATGCGAACGCGCCGATCATGGCCTCCGGAAGTTCTTGTACAGTAACGACTTTCACCGCGCCTAAGGCAGATCCGCCCTGCGCGGGCTTGAGCATCAAGGGCAGCCCCAGCCGGGAGAGCACGAGGTCGAGGACCGCACCGGCACCCAACTCACGGTAGGTGGAGTGCGGAAGGGCAACCCACTCCGGTGTCACGATCCCGGCAGTCGCCATCCGCGCCTTGGCCCCCGGCTTGTCCCAGGCCAGCCGGCTGGCTGTCGAACTGCTGCCGACGTACGGAATGCCTGCCAGTTCCAGCACCGAACGCAACGAACCGTCCTCGCCGGAGGCGCCGTGCAATGCGACGAACACTGCGTCGCAGGGATGTTCGGCCAGGACCGGCAGGAGCCGTGCGTCGGCGTCGAGAACTTCCACGTCGAGTCCGGCCTGGCGCAGGGCGGCGCTGACTCGGCGACCACTGCGCATCGAGACCTCCCGCTCGAATGCCAAGCCTCCGGCCAGGACGACGGCCCGCAGGATCTCGGAGGCGTTGCTCATCGGGCGTCGGCGGTGGGGGTGTTCCCGCCCGCCCGGGGCTCGACTGCTGCACTGCGGGCGGACGGCGAACCAGCGCCCCCGTGAGACCCCGAAACGGCACCATGCAACGTAGCCGGATCGATGCCACCGAAGGTCTCCCGGAGCTCGAGTTCGGACTCGATGACGGTGGCCAGGCGACGCACTCCCTCGCGGATCCGGTCCGGCACCGGATAGCAGTAGGACAGCCGCAGGAATCGCTGCCCGGAGCCGTCGGCGTAGAAACCGACCCCGGGGACGTAGGCGACTCGGGCGGCGATGGCGCGGGGCTGCATCACCTTGGCGTCCAGCCCCTTTGGCAGCTGGAGCCAGACATAGAAACCACCGTCCGGCTTCGTCCAGGTCACCCCGTCGGGCATCAGCGCGGTCAGCGAGTCGAGGGTGGCGTCGCGCCGGTCGCGATAGAGCTCGCAGAAGACCTTGATCTGTTGTTCCCACGGCTGGGTGTCGAGGTAGCGGGCAACCGCGTACTGAGTGAGCGAGGGCGGGCACAGGATCTGCGCCTCGCTGGCCAGGACCAACTTCTCGCGTACAGCGACCGGGGCGTACACCCAGCCGACGCGCAGACCCGGGGAGAACGTCTTCGAGAACGAGCCGAGGTAGATCACCCGCTCGGCGGATCGTGCTCGTAAGGCGGGCAACGGCTCTCGATCGAAGCCGAGCAGCCCGTAGGGGTTGTCCTCGATGATGAGCAGGTCGAACTCTTCGGCGAGGGCGAGGATCTGTTCGCGCCGCTCGACCGGCAACGTGACGCCGGCGGGGTTGTGGAAGTTGGGCACGGTGTAGAGGAACTTCGCCCGCCGCCCCTGCGCCCGCAGGGCCATCAGGGCTTCGCGCAGCGCCTGCGGGATCAGCCCGTCAGCGTCCATCTCGACGTGGCGTACCTCGGCCTGGGAGGCCTGAAAGACGCCGAGCGCGCCGACGTAGGACGGGGCTTCGGCCAGCACGATGTCACCGGGGTCGCAGAACACCCGGGTGACCAGATCCAGACCCTGCTGCGAACCGACGGTGACCACGACGTTGTCCGGCGATGCCGCGGGGTCCTCGCCGACCCCGATCCCCTCCAGGGCCATCACGTCGCAGATCCGTTCGCGCAACCGCGGGTCGCCCTGTCCGGAGCCGTACTGCAGGGCCGCCGCCCCATGCCCGCTGACCAGGTCGCCGATCATCGAGCCGACGGCATCCAGCGGCAGTGCGGTGACCGCGGGCATCCCACCGGCCAGGGAGACGACCTCCGGTCGGCTGACGACAGCGAACAGGGCTCGGATCTCCGACGCGGTCATGCCGTGGGTACGGGCGGCGTAGCGGTCTGAGTACGGATCGAGCCTGGTGCCGGACACCCAACAAAGTGTACGGATCGTCCAGCGCGTCGGCCGCTTCCGTGCTGATGCCCGGCATCCCCGTGATCATGAGCGCCCTGGGTGCAGTGTCGCTAGACCGGGGGCGCTCACGATCTTCGCGCGGGCCGTGGGGCGCGTCTGGCCACAACGGCCGATCTGTCAGGCTCGCGGGATGGACGTCCGGGTGTGCGCGGCAGAGGACCTCGCCCGGTTGCGCGCGCAGTGGCCGACTCCGGGTAGCGATGTCCACGGTGCGCATGTCGCCGCCCAGCAACGCGGGTCCGCTAGCTATCTCGTCGCCTGGCGCGGCCCTATGCCGCTGGGGTCGGCGATGGTGAACTGGGATGGCTGCGTGGGCGCCAACGCGAGGTCGACCTATCCAGGGTGTGTCGAGATCCACCATCTCCAGGTTCGATCCGAGCAGCGTGGTCGCGGAGTCGGTGCTGAGTTGATCACCGTGGCCGAGGAGCTGATCCGTTCGCGCGGCCATACTCGGGCTTGCCTCGGCGTGGCTGCGGAGAACCCAGGTGCGGCAAGGCTCTACCGCCGGCTCGGGTACCGACCGACCGGCGTACGGGACCTGACCGCCTATACCTGGATCGACGAGGACGGGGTGGCCCACGACGAGATCGAGGACGACGAGCTGCTGGTCAAGTGCCTCGACGCTCAGCGCCCTGCAGGGTTGTCAGCATGGCGGGCAGCACTGCCGGATCCGTGATCGTGAGCGCCCTGGATGCAGCTGGACTGCACCGCTAGCGCTCATGATCTTGCTTGTCCGGATCTTGCTCGTCCGGATCTCGTCTACCTCGACGACGCGAGCCCGGCCATGCCGTCCGGCAGGGGGTCGGCGTGCACCACGATCAACCGCTGGGTGGCTCTGGACAGGGCGACGTAGAGGTCGTGCTGGCCGCGATCGCGCTCGGCCACGATCGCCGCCGGTTCGACCACGATCACCGTGTCGAACTCCAGCCCCTTGGTGGTCCTGGCGGTCAGGACGACGGCGGGAGTGTCCAAGCTGGCCCGGCCGGACGTCGAGGCTTCCGGCAGCGCCAGGCTGACCGCCGCCGCCACGTCGGGGAGGTGCGCGGCGGCAACGATGATCCCGACGGTTCCGCCCGATCCACCGGCGGCGAATGCGGCGGCCTGTTCGGCGGCCAACCGGGCCACTTCGGTGCCCAGCTCGGCTGGCTGCACCGATACGGCGAGCGGCTGCTCTCCGACGGAGCGGATTGCCGCGGGGGCTCGGGCCTGCGGGTCGGCGACCTGCAGCACGTCAGCTGCGACGGCCATGATCTCGGACGGTGTCCGGTAGTTGACGGTGAGTTCGACCCGGCTCCAGTGCCCGTGCGCGTACGGGTCGAGGGCTTGGGCCCACGTCCGCAGGCTGGACGGCCCGCTGGCCTGAGCCAGGTCGCCGACGACGGTCATCGACCGGCTCGGGCAGCGGCGGGCCAGCATCCGCCAGGCCATCGGGGACAACTCCTGTGCCTCGTCGACGATGACATGCCCGTAGGCCCAGGCCTGATCGGTCTCGGCACGCTCGGCCGTGGTCTGCCGAGTCGGCGTGCCCCGATATCGGGCGGCGACCACGGATGCATCGACCGGGACCATGAGGTCGAGTTCGTCGAGCATCGCCGCGGCGTACCCCTCCTCGGCCTCCTCCTCCGAGCGCCGGGCGACGGCGGCGGGATCGGCCGGAGTGATCGAGCCGAGTCGCTCGGCGAGCTCGTCCAGCAGCGGCATGTCCGCAGCAGTCCAGCCGTGCTGGGCCGGGCGGGACAGCAGTTTCTGCTCCGCGGGGGTCAGCCCGCCCGCGGCGCGGGCTCGTACCTGAGGGTCGGTGAGCAGGGACCGTACGACGTCCTCCGGAGCCAGCACCGGCCAGAACGCATCGAGGGCGGCGACGACGCGATCATGCTCGCGCACTTCGCTGACCAGGTCCTCACGCGCTGCGGAGTCGAGAACGTCCTGATCCAGGGCACGGGCGACCTGTCTCACCAAGCCGTTGAGCAGCTCACGCAGGAACACCGCCCGTGCACGGTTGTGCGGGCGATGTGATCGACGGGCCCGCTCGCGGCAGCGCGCAACCTCGTTGCGGTCGATCTCCAGAGTCGTTCTGCCGTAGCGGACTTCGATGGTCTGCTCTGGCAAGGTTTGGTGCAGCCGGATGGCGCGACCGAGCACGTCGGCCATCCGCAGGTCGCCCTTGACCGCGGCCACGGGATCGGGCTCCTCGGCGGTGACCCGCGCCGGCCGGTAAAGCCCGGAGATCGTCGACAGCAGGACGCCGGACTCACCGAGGCTGGGCAGTACCCGCTCGATGTAGCGCAGGAAAACATCCCCCGGACCGACGACGAGCACGCCGCGGGAGGCCAACTGCCGCCGGTGTTCATAGAGGAGGTAGGCCGCCCGGTGCAGGGCGACGGCCGTTTTTCCGGTGCCCGGGCCGCCTTCGACGACGAGGACCCCGTCGAGGCCCGACCGGATCACCGCGTCCTGCTCGGCCTGGATGGTCGCCACGATGTCGCGCATGTGACCGGTCCGGCCGGCATTCAGGGCCGCGAGCAGCGCACCCTCGCCGGCTAGGTGCCGCTGATCGGCCGCGCTGACCGCGCTCAGGTCGAGTACGTCGTCCTCGATGCCGAGCACGACCCGCTGCCGGGTACGGATGTGGCGGCGACGTACGACGCCCTGCGGCGCCCGCGGGGTGGCGGCATAGAACGGCCGCGCCGCCGGCGCGCGCCAATCGACCAGCAGCCGGTCGTAGGTGGGGCTGGCCACTCCGATCCGACCGATGTAGAGCTGCTCGTCGTCAGCGCGATCGATCCGGCCGAAACACAGGCCCTCCTCGATCCCGTCGAGTTGGGCGACCCGGTCCTCGAGCATGCTGGCCCGGCTGTCGCGTTCGGAGCGACCCTGATGGGTCAGGCCGGAGACCCGTTGCAGGCGTACGTCTGACAGGTCGCGTCGCGCCCGGACCCGTAACTCGTCGACACGCCGGTACAAGGCAGTGATGTAGGCCTGCTCGACGGCCAGCTCGTCACGGGTGCGGCCGGGTGGAGCCACCGCAGAACCCGGGCTCGCGCGTACGTCGTCGATGGTGGCTGCTCACTTCCTGGTCACCATGGTGGTGACGGCTCGCGAGGCGGTTCTCCATCCTACGAACTGCGCATTCGGCCACGTCGGAGGGCTCCCAGTCGCTTCGGCGGCGCTGGCGGACGAACGGCACGGACGAACTCAGCGGCGCAGGGACTGGACTTCCAGGGCGCCGGTCGCGTAATCCTCGGCCTCGGGCAGGTAGAGCCGCTGGATCGAGGCCAACACAGCCTGCGCGATCGTGCTACGGAACCGGGCGTCGAGCAGCATCCGCCGGTCGACCGGGTGCGACAGGTAGCCGCAGTCCAGCCGGACCGCCGGCATCCGCGTGAGCCGCAGCAGATCCCAGGACTTGGCGTGCGTGCCGCAGTCGAGCAACGCGGTCCTCGAGACCACCTCCCGGCACAGCATTCCGGCCAGGTTCTCGCCCACCGACGAGCCTGGACCGGAGCCTGACCCGGTGCCGAAGTAGTACGTCGCGACGCCACGGGCGTGGGTCGAGGGATGGGACTCGACGTGCAGCGTCAGCAGCAGGTCCGCGTCGGTGGAGTTGGCCAGGGCGGCCCGCTCCGTCGTGGTCGGATTGCCGCGTCGGCCGCGCGTCAGATAGGCCGTGCCCCCGGCCGCAGCCAACTGACCCTCGATCCGGGAAGCGATGTCCCAGGTGAGATCGGATTCCGTGGTCTCCCCGAGCACATGGCCCTTGTCCGGCCCGCCGTGCCCCGGATCGATGACCACGCGCTTGCCGAACAGGTGCGGTCCCGCGGTGACCAGGGCAGCTTCCTGCCGCAGCAGCTGAGGGCGTCCCCCACTGACGCCCCGGCTGAGCTGGTGCAGGGCGCGGATGGTCGCCGGGCCGCAGGTGCCGTCGGCGATCAGGCCGTAGTCGGCCTGGAAGCTGCGCAACGCCCGCGCCGTGGCCACCCCGAAGATCGCATCCGGCTTGCCGGCGTCGTACCCGAGCCCGATCAGGCGCTCCTGCAGAGTCATCACGTCGTCGCCGTGCAGCGGCCGGTTGACCGAGTGCTGCAGCAGGCGGTCCCCGAAGCGCCAACGGGCCGAGGTCATCGCGTCGTAGGTCTCCCGTCCCACGATGCCGTCGACCGACAGGCCGCGTACCTGCTGGAAATGCCGTACGGCGAGTTCGACAGCGCCGTCGTACTCAGCACTGTCGATATCCGTGGGTGCGCGATGGCCAGCCTCGCGGAGCAAGCTGAGTTGGGTGAGGATCTCGCG
>JACCTM010000219.1 GCA_013812385.1 Geodermatophilaceae bacterium
CGACATCGTATTCCCGCAGGCTCCGAAGGTCTCCCTCTACGCGGACTGGCACTACGTGTTGGTCGAAGCCGGACCAGAGCAGGCGCTCATCTGGCGCACCGGTCATATGCGGTTGCACGACGGCGCGGTACCCGACCTGTTCTTCCCCGCGGATCGATCATGGCTCGTCTCAGCCCTCTGGGACGACACCTGGACCTGCATCGGCGGATCAACTGCTCTGATCGAGACCCTCCAAGCCGACCCCCGCGTGCAGGCCCGACCTGTCCAGCTGGACGAGGACGCCACACCCCCAGGACACGACTGCTACTGATTCCTGGTGCTGCGACGGCACGGACCGGCGCGGCCATTGGGTGACGGTATGGACGCGGCTACGGTTCGCCGGCTTGTAGCCGGAGCGCGTCGGTCTCGAAATAGATCCGCGCGGCACTGATCTGGTCGCCGGCCGCCTCGTAGGAGACGCGGATTCGGGAAGGCGGCAGATGCTCATCATCCCCGCGAAGATGTACGTCGACCCCGATCGCCGCGACGAGTTTCTGGCCGGGACCGCCGACGAGACCAGACAGACCCGGGAGGAGCCGGGATGCGTGGACTTCATCGTCGCCCCGGATCCGGTCGAGCCGGGCGGGTGAACCTGTTCGAGCAGTGGGCGACCGCCGAGGACTTCGCCGTACGGTGCGCGACCTTCAGCCCGTCACCGTCGCCAGTCGACGTGCTCAGCCACGAGGCAACCAAGTATGAGATCAGCAGTTCCGGACCCGTCGTCGCTTGAGCACGGCGCACGGCAAACCCACAGCGAGGAGAACATGGTCTTCGACCAGCAGATCCTGGTCTTCCCGAAGGTCGACCATGCGCCCGCGACCTACCCGGTGCTGAACTTCGAGGTGGATGACATCGAGGCGGCCGTCGACGCGCTGGCCGAACGGGATGTCGTCGTAACGCACTACAGCGGTACGGCGACCGACACCGACACCGACGAGAAGGGATCTTCCGGGTGGGCGACATCGCCCAGGACTGGTTCACCGACCGGCCGGCAATATCCTCTCGGTCATGCAGGTCTCGGGCGCCAGCGACACCACCTGACCCCCGCCCGACTGCCTCACCCTCATGCGTATAAGTTCGCAAACAGGGGACCGGATACTGGGGGCATGTCGGCAACGCTGCGAGTGAGCGGGCTGTCGGCGGCCCGCGGCGCGCGCACATTGTTCTCCGGGCTCGATCTCGTGATCGGACCGGGGGACGTTCTTGGACTGATCGGCGCGAACGGTTCCGGCAAGACCACTCTGCTCAGGCTGCTCGCCTCGACCGGGCAGCCGCCAACCGACGACATCGGGGACAACGCCGACGGTTCCCCCGTCGGTGCCAGCAGTGCCAGCAGTCCCGGCAGGCCCAGCGCAACCAGCAGTACCGGAGGTAACGGCACTGTCGCCACCGACGGGACGGTTTCGCTCAGCCCATCCGATGCGACGATCGGCTATCTGCCCCAAGAGCCCGACCGGGCGCCCGGCGAGACGGTGCGCGACTTCCTGACCCGCCGGACGGGGGTCTCCGAGGCCGAACTACGGATGAACGCGTCGGCGGCCGCCCTCGCCGTCGGGGGAGTCGACCACTACTCCGCTGCCCTCGAACGGTGGCTGGACCTCGGCGGGGCCGATCTCGACGAGCGTTCGGAGAAGGTCATGGCCGAACTCGGCCTCGGCGTGAGTCTGGATGCGCTGACGCAGACCCTGTCCGGAGGGCAGGCGGCTCGAGCGGGCCTGGCCTCGCTGCTGTTGTCTCGCTATGACGTCCTGCTGCTGGACGAGCCGACGAACGACCTGGACCTCGTCGGCCTCGAACTGCTCGAACGCTTCGTCGCGGACACCCGTACGGCCGTGGTGCTGGTCAGCCATGACCGGGAGTTCCTGGCGAGCACCGTGACCGGGCTCGTCGAACTAGACCTGGCCCAACAGGAGATCACCGTGTACGACGGGGGCTACGACGCATTCCTGGCCGAGCGCGCCCTCGCCCGGCTACACGCTCGCGAGGCATTCGCGGAGTACGCCGAAACTAGGTCCAAACTCGAGCAGCGTGCCCACTTGCAGCGCAGTTGGGCCGACAAGGGGGTCCGCGCCGTACGCCGGAACTTCGAGATGGACAAGATCGGGCGCCGGATGGCGGTGGAGTCCTCGGAGAAGCAGGCCTCGAAGGTGAAGCAGACCCAGCGTCGGATCGAACGGCTCGAGGTCGTGGAGGAGCCACGAAAGGAGTGGGAGCTGC
>JACCTM010000222.1 GCA_013812385.1 Geodermatophilaceae bacterium
CCAGCGGAACGATCAGCTGCAGCGCCTGGCCGTCCTCCGAGGGAATCGGTGGCGGGATCGGACCGACCAAGCCGTTCAGGTCACTGATCTGCGCGACGTCGTCCTCTGCCGCGGAGATGTCCTCCTGTGTGATGCCGGAGGCCCGCTCGTAGAGGACGATCGCGGGAATGATGGCCGCTTCGGCGAATCGTGGCTGGAGCTCGTTCACCTTGGTCGACTCGGCGGTCGTCGGCAGGAATGCGGCGTTGTCGTTCTCGGCGACGCTAGCCAATTGGCCCTGGAAGGAACCCAGCGGGCCGCCGAGGAACAGCCACAAGAAGACCAGGATGGCAGGCAGCACCCAGCGGCGGCGTGGAACATCCGGGCGACGTTCGGCGGGCTGGTCTTCGCGCGGCATGAGATCCCTCGAGGTCAGCCCGGCGGTCTCGTCAGCGCGCTGACGACTGGTCAGGAGGGAGACTATTCAGCCCGTACGACGTGCCCACGAAAGGGTTGCACGCGCCGACGGCGAGTAACGTCACGGGACTAACCTGGAGACATGAGCGCCCCCCTCGTATTCATCTGGGCGGGCTCGGTGGACTACGTGCGGGCATGGGAACGCCAACAGCATCTGCACGCTCGCCGAGTGGACGACCGGTCGCCGGACACCGTGCTGCTCCTGGAGCATCCGGCCGTGTACACCGCCGGAAAGCGCACCGAGGCCCACGAGCGCCCGACGGATGCCACCCCGGTCGTCGACGTCGATCGCGGCGGAAAGATCACCTGGCACGGCCCTGGCCAGCTCGTGGGGTACCCGATCGTCGCGCTCGCCAAGCCGATGGATGTCGTCGCCTATGTGCGGCGGCTGGAAGAAGCGCTGATCAAAGTCTGCGCCGATCTCGGTGTGCCGGCCGGTCAGATCGAGGGCCGCAGCGGCGTGTGGCTTCGCGCTGACGCGCACCGGCCGGACCGAAAACTCGCCGCGATCGGTGTGCGGGTGTCGCGGGGGGTGACGATGCACGGATTCGCGATCAACTGCAATCCGGACCTCAGCGCGTACGACCGGATCGTTCCGTGCGGTATCAGCGACGCCTCAGTGACCTCGTTGAGCAAGGAGCTCGACCGTGAGGTAACCGTCGCTGAGATCCTGCCGTTGATCGAGAGCCGACTCGCCGAGGCACTCTCGCCGGAGCACACGCGCGCTGCCTGATCGTCAGTCGCCACTGGCGCGCAACCTGAAGAACTCGTGCTCGGCGTCGGTACGGGCAGTGGATGCGGCGCGTACCCAGGCTCTGCGCGCGTCGTGGGTACGGCCGAGTCGGTCAAGTAGCTGGGCCCGCGCCGCATGTGCATAGCAGTACCTCTCCAACCCGCCCAGCGCCATGACTTCGTCCAGATCGGTGAGTCCCGCGGCGGGGCCGTGCAGATAGGACATCGCCTGACAGCGCCCAAGGGCAATGACCGGGCTCGGCTCGAGAACCAGGAGATCGCCGTGCAGCCCGACGATCTTTGACCAGTCGGTGGCCTCGAAGCTGGGCGCTCGTGCGTGTTCGGCGGCGATCGTTGCCTGCAGGGAGAATGGCCCGGGCGTGACTCCACCGGCGGCAAAGGCGGTGCAGCGCTGGGCTTCCGCAGTCATGGATGGATTCCAGGAATTGCGGTCGACATCCTCGAGCAGGACTTGTACGCCGTTCGGGGTGACCCGCGATCCGGCACGGGCGTGGCTGAACAGGAGCAATCCCAGCAGCGCGGCGTTCTCCCGGTCCATGGCTCTGGCTCGATTCAGGGATCGCGCCAGATGCAGTGCCCGCTCGGCCAGTTCGTCGTCACGCAGCTCAGAGCCGCTGGCCGCCCTATGCCCGAGCGAGTACGCCAGCTGGACGGCTCGCCGTACTACCGGCATTCGATCATCGACGGCCATGTCGTCGGGAAGCTCGACGTCGACGCCGGAGGCTGCGATCCGCTTCTTTGCTCTCGTCAATCGGGCCGCCATCGTCGACTCAGAAACCAGAAAGCCGGCTGCGATGGCCGGCGTGGTTACGCCGCAACCTATTCGAAGCATCAGGGCGACCTGAGCCTCAATATTCAGCGCCGGGTGGCAGCAGAGGACAACCAGCCGGAGGTCATCGTCAGGCACCACCGGCTCGATCAGTTCATTTTCCGGACCCTCGACGACTGTGGCTTGGGTGACGGCCAGAGCAGTCAGCCTGTCGCGCAGGACCGCGGCCCGACGGATCCGGTCCACCGCCCGGCGCCGCGCCGCTGTCAGCAACCATGCCTCCACCGAGTCCGGGATCCCGGTGTCCGGCCAGGTCTGCAGGGCCAGCAGGAATGCGTCGGCCGTGGCTTCTTCGGCGATGTCGAGGTCGCGTGCCAGCCGCAGTGTGGCGGCCAGCACGCGCCCCCAGTGTTTCCGTTGCGCCGCTTCGGTTGCGGCTGCGACCTCGCTGGGCAACCCGCTCAGGACGCGTCGAACTCCCAGACCGGGCGCAACTCGACATACCCATGCGGAGCCGGGCAGAGCTTCGCGAATTCGAGTGCTTGGGCGTCATCCTTGGCGCTCACGAGGTAGTAGCCGCCGAGGATCTCCTTGACGTCGGGAAGCGGGTTGTCCACCACCGCGACATCATCAGTACGGGTGTTGCGCAGAAAGGTTGCAGTCGGAAGCGGCTGCAGGGCCTCGCCTCCCAGGATCTCCCCACCCGCCTTGGCCACGGACTCGGCAAAGTCCCCGTGCATCTGCATGGCGGCCGCGAAGTCCGCCTCGTCCGCGGTCACGTAGGCCTCTTGGTTCTCGACGATCGTGATCATGTACTTCGCCATGGTGGTCACCCTTCTCATACGGCCGGCCGGTCGCCGGGTCCGTCAGCGAGTAGTCGAACGGCGGCTTCGGAAATCGACAGTGGTCGGTGAAAGTATTACGCGACTTCTCGCGGTACGGAGTTGGCTGTTGTGGGTCCGGCTCGGTTGTTGGTGGCTTTGCCTTCGGACGAAAGGCGGCACCAACGGTTGGAGTTGTCGAGGCGGTTGCGTTATGTCTGCCGACCTGCGGTTTCGTACGTGGTGCTGGCTGTCAAATTGTTCCTAGTTATCGCCGAAAGACACTGCCATATGGCGGTTTACGCGTATACTTGAACGTATTTTCGAGTACGGGGATCTGCTCAACGAGTACGAACGCCGCCCTGCTCCATCAGATCCTCGACCGCGATCTGTGCGCCCGCTATGAGAACGAGATCACCGAGGAGGAATACCTGCGCGGGCAGCTCGAGGAACACCGACAGACGCCCAACCTCGCCTTCGCCCGCGACGTCAGCGACACCGAACTGAACGCCCTGTCCGACGCCGAGGCCATGGAACGGCTGATTCAGGTCGAGGCCGGAATCGCCCGCGCGCACTCTCTACGCGCCCGGCTGGTCGCCCTCGTTGCCGCCAACCGGCCGGCCTCCGCAGACCGCCGGGAGGGGCGACCCGGCGCGGCCGGCTGGCAGACCCGGCAGGCACGCAAGATCACCACCTCACCCGGATCGGCCTCCGTGGGCGGGATCGAAGAGGAAGCCGGAGCGGATGTGGTGCCCGAGGTGCTGGGCGTTTCGGAGTGGCTGTCCCATGAGCTGCAGATGGCCCACCCG
>JACCTM010000227.1 GCA_013812385.1 Geodermatophilaceae bacterium
CCCAGGAGGTGGCCGCCCAGCCCCTCGACGGTCCGAGCCTGATCAGGCAGCACGGCCGGTTCCGGTGTCGGCAGTCCGGCCCGCGCCGCCCGAGCGATCAGCGAGCCGGCCCTGGCCAGTGACGGAGCCGACACCGGCACTCCGTCGACGACCGACCGGCCGTCTTTCTCGGCCCGCTTGAGCTGATCCCAGTTGGCGTGCACCTCCGCGGCGCCGGAGACCTCCAGGCCGGCGAAGACGTGCGGATGGCGGCGGACCATCTTGTCGACCAGGTCGGCGGCGACGTCGTCGATGGTCCAGCGCTCATCGTCATCCTCGATCTCCTCGGCCAGCCTCGAGTGGAACAGGACCTGCAGGAGAACATCGCCCAACTCCTCACGCAGGGCCTCGGAATCCTCGGCGGCCAGCGCATCAGCGGCCTCATGGGCCTCCTCGATCAGGTACGGCGCCAGCGAGGCATGCGTCTGGTCTGCATCCCACGGGCAACCGCCAGGCGCCCGGAGCCGGTCCATCACGGCCACCGCGTCGAGCAACCGGGCACCCGGAGGATCCCAGGAGGCCACGACGACCTCGATGCTCACTCCGCCCTCCCGAGCGGCCAGATCGGCCAGCGCGGAGCTGAACTCGGCATCGCCCTCGGGGCGCAGCAGCCACACCACAACACCCCCGGTGGTCGCGGCGATCGTGCGAAGCGCCCGGGCAGCAGCGGCCGCTGGTGAGGGCGCCAGCAGTGGCCCGCCGGGCGCTTCCGGGACGTCCAAGCGGGTGACCTCTATGCCGGCTGCGCGTACGGCGAGGGCGAGCTCTTCACCGTGCGGGTCCTTCGCATACACCGGCCCGCGGCCAAGGGCGGCCCAGCCATCCGCGCTGAGCAGCCCGGCCGGCAACCGCGGGGAGGTACGGACGAGCACGATCTGGTCGGTCACGTCGTGCCCGCGTCCTCCAGGATCCGTACGACGCCGCCGCCGTCGCCTGGCACGACTCGTCCCTGATCGAACGAGCCGTACCGCGGGTTGATGTCGATGTCGAAACCGGCCACCGCTTCGGTAACGATCTCCGTGACCGCAGCGTCCACGCCGGCCGCCGCCTCCACGCTGACCTCGCTCCTGACCGCCTCGAAAGGCGGCACCGCGCGAGCGGCCACGTAGCCCACCACGATGCCGCCGGTTTCCGGGATCGCCACGGTGAAGCCTTGACCAGCCAGAGTCTGCTGGACGTTGGGGAACAAAGGGCCGGGTACGTCGGTCACCGGGGCGCTGCGCAGCGTCGGCTGAGTGTTGGGACCGGCATAGGTCGCGGCCAGCCCCTCGTAAGAGCCGGGGTCGGCCAGCACAGTGGCCAGGGTCGTGTCCGCGGTCTCCTGGTCGGGCACGGTGATGAAGCCCAATGTGACCGTGGACAGCTGATCCTTGATCTCCTCGTAGCGCTGCCGCAGGGCCGGCTCCTGGATCGGACCGTCCAAGCCCTCTTCGGCCGCGATCGCCTCACGGGCCAGCGCTTGACGAACGTTCTCCCGTACGTCGATCTCGGCGAGCATCTGCTCGGCGGCCAGCTGGGCGAACACGTCCTCGGCACTTTGCGCGTTGTCGCCGGAAAGCAGTTCATCGAGCTTGTCCTGCACGTCGCGGTCGCTGACCTCCACGTCATAGTCGGCACTGAGCACCCGGTAGATCGCCTGCTGGACCAACTGGCTGAGCACCACCCGCTGGTAGTCAGGATCGCCGGGCTCGACGACCTCGGCGATGTTGTCATCGGCCATCCGCTGCTCGACGGCTGCGGCAAGCTGATCAGTCGAGATCGTGAATTCCTCGACATAGGCAGCGACCGTTGGCTCGGTTCGGCAACCGGCCAGGGCGACGGCAGCGAACAAGGCCAGGGCGGGGTTCAAGAAGAGGCGACGCACGAGCCTCAGGTTCTCACACGGTGTTGACGTCGACTTCTACGGAGCCCGACAGGACGCCCAAGGACTTGTTCCAGGGCGGTCCCTGAGTGCAACAGACGATGCTCCGGACGCCTGTAGGCTGCTTTCAGATAGACCGGGATCGACAACTCGCGAGATCGGATACTACTGCATGGAGATCTTGATCAGCGGCGGTGCGGGATTCATCGGTAGCACTATCGCGTCAGCAAGCATAGACGCCGGTCACATTCCCGTCATCATCGACGACATGTCCACGGGTGCTGAAGCATTTGTGAAGGATCGGATCTTCTACCGTGGCGATGTCTCCGACCCAGAGATCATGAATAAGGTATTTCATGAGCACCCCCAGATCGCAGCAGCGGTACATTGTGCCGCGAGCATAGTGGTCCCCGACTCGGTCGCTGATCCCCTCGGATATTATCGCAACAACGTCAGTAAGGCAGTCGAGTTTGTCGGACACTTGAATCGGCTCGGTTGCCAACGCATACTCTTCAGTTCATCAGCTTCGATATACGCAGTCGGTGAGGATTTCACAGTCGACGAGTCTTCATCGCTCGATCCGCAAAGCCCCTATGCTCGGACGAAGGCGATGGTCGAGGAGATACTGGCCGATGCAGCGCAAGCCGGACTAGTCTCATGCCTTTCTCTACGATACTTCAACCCGGTTGGAGCCGACCCTCAACGCCGAACGGGACAACAGCGCACACGGCCGAGTCACGCCCTCGGCAAACTCCTGGAAGCACATAATGAGCACGTTCCATTTACGATTACCGGAGTGGACTGGCCCACGAGAGACGGCTCGGCAATCCGCGACTACATTCATGTGTGGGACCTTGCATTGGCGCATGTCCGAGCCCTGGAACGGTTCGATAGCATAGCTGAAGTCGAGGATGGGTACGCCGTAATCAATCTCGGAACGGGACGCGGCACAACAGTTCGTGAGCTTGTCCACATATTTGAAAGCGCTACCGACGTTGAGTTGGAGATCTCCGAAGGGCCGCCCCGACCGGGAGACGTGGTCGGTTCTTATACCCGCGTAGATAAGGCCGAGTCACTACTGGCCTGGACGGCGCAACTCTCCATCGCCGATGCTGTTCAAGACGCGCTGGCATGGTCCGCCATCAGGGA
>JACCTM010000230.1 GCA_013812385.1 Geodermatophilaceae bacterium
CGGGACACGCTCTGGGTGGCCAAAGCGCCGGCCGAGCGCTCGAGTCGGCGCAGCGTCGTGACCATCGCCGCTTCCGCTACCCCGGCCAAGACAGGCCCCTGCTTGCCCCTGGCCGCCCGACGCTTACGACCCTCACGACCGGCAGCCTGCCATCGGTTGGTGGCAAGGACCCAACCGAGACCTCAGGGAGCGGGAACAATGCAGGGATGCGGCCTCTGCTGATCGGTGCGAGTGTGCTCGCCGCCATCGTCGCGATCCTCGGCGTCCTGGTGGACCAGAGCGTCCGCGGGCTCCTCGAGCTCGATCTGGCGGTCGCTTCCGCGCTGCGCTTCCAGGGTGCAGGCAGCTCAGGTGTCACCGTCCTGCAGGTATTGACCTCTCCAGGTTTGTCGGTCTTCCGTTTCGTGGTGCTGTTGCCTGTGGCCGTCTTCTTCGCCCTATGGGGTCGGCTCCGGGTGTTGGGCTTCGTTCTGCTGGCTGGGCTCTCCGTCGGACCCCTGACCACTGGGCTCAAGGAGTTGGTGGGGCGGGTACGGCCGACCGCGGACGATCCACTGGTGGCCGCCGACGGGCTGTCCTTTCCGAGCGGGCACTCATCCGGTGCGGCAACCCTGGCCGGCGTCGCGCTTGTGATCCTCTGGCCGCTGCTCAGGCCCCGTTTGAGGCCGTGGGTGACAGCTTCCTTGATCCTCCTAGCGCTCTGTGTGGCTTGGACGCGGATCGCGCTGGGCGTGCACTACTTGTCCGACACCGTGGGTGGGTTGGCCCTGGGCGCGGCGGTGGTTCTGGTCTCGATGGCCGTCTTCGGCGTCTATCCCGGGGGCCGCGGGCGGCTGCCCGAGCACGGCTGGCCGCGCTTGGCGCGCAAGACAGGCTGATCGGTAGCGGGCATACTCGCGCCGCATGGAGAGCCAACTGGATTTGCTGACCGCGGCCGAAGCACTTCAGGACCGCACGCTCGACCTGCGCCGCCGGCTGCATCGGCGTCCCGAACTCGGACTGCAGCTTCCCGAGACCCAGGCTGCGATCATGTCCGAACTCGAGGATCTCCAGCTGGACCTACGGACCGGGAGCTCGGTCAGTTCGGTGATCGGTGTTCTCGAAGGTGCCCACCCGGGGCCGACGTTCCTGCTTCGCGGCGACATGGACGCCCTTCCGCTGACCGAAGACACCGGCCTTGATTTCGGCTCCGAGATCCCGGGGGCGATGCATGCCTGTGGCCACGACACTCACGTCGCCATGCTGGCTGGCGCGGCTCGGCTGCTTGCGGGTCGACGCGAGCAGATCGCCGGGCGGGTGCTCTTCATGTTCCAGCCGGGGGAGGAGGGCTTCCACGGCGCCCGATACATGTTGGAGGAAGGCCTGCTCACGACCGTTGCCGATGCGCCGGTCAGCGGTGCGTTCGCGCTGCACATCTCCTCGACCTTCGCCAGCGGCACGGTGCACACCCGCGGCGGACCCTTCCTGGCCGCCGAGGACCGGATCGAGATCGTCGTGACCGGCCGCGGTGGCCACGCCTCGGCCCCCCATCACGCCAACGACCCGATCCCGGCGGCCTGCGAGATAGCGCTGGCACTGCAGACGATGGTCACCCGGCGCGTCGACGTCTTCGACCCGGCCGTGGTCACGATCGGCACGATCGCGGCCGGGACGACGCATAACGTCATTCCGCCAACCGCGACGTTGCGCGGCACGATGCGGACTCTCTCGGCAACCTCGCGCGCCTCTGTTCGCGACCACGTCCGGCGCATCGCCGAGGGAATCGCGGCCGCGCACGGCTTGGCGGTGGAGGTGACCCTGACGCCCGGCTACCCGGTCACGGTCAACGACGACACCATGGCAGCGACCGTGCGCACTGTCACGAGTGACCTACTGGACCCGGAGCGGGTGCCGCAGATGCCCTTTCCGATCATGGGCGCCGAGGACTGGTCGTATGTGCTGGAGAAGGTCCCGGGCGCGATGGCCTTCCTCGGCGCCTGCCCGTCCGGAGTGGAACCGGACACCGCGCCGCCGAACCACTCGAACGTCGTCGTCTTCGACGAGGCAGCCCTGCCCACCGGAGTCGCCACCTACGCCGCCGTTGCCTTGGACGCCCTCCGCCCCCCGTCCTAATTGGCTCAAGGACCCCTTGCGCCAAACCTATTGGCACAAGGGGTCCTTGAGCCAAAGACCGGAGCGGCTACTCGCCGCCGCCTTCGTCGGAGAAGACGTTCTTGGCCGCACGAGGATCCTCGAGGTGGTATTTCTCGATCGCCTGTCCGACCACTTCGGCCGGAACCTCGCCCCGTGCCACCAGCGAAGCCAGGACTCGTACGGTGATGGACTCGGCGTCCACGCGGAAGTGCCGGCGCAGGGCCTGACGGGTATCGGACAGTCCGAATCCATCGGTGCCCAACGAGGCGTATCGGCCCGGTTGCCCGGCGAGGTAGGGCGCGAGCAGATCGGGTACGGCCCGCATCCAATCCGACACGGCAACGATCGGCCCGGGCGCCTCGCCCAGCCGCTTGACGAGGTACGGCGTCCGTGGACTCTCGTTGGGATGCAGCAGGTTCCAGTCCTCAACCTCCTGCGCTTCGCGACGTAGCTCCGTCCATGAGGTGACCGACCACACGTCGGCCGACACATTCCAGTGCTCCTGCAGTAGAGCCTGCGCGCGCATTCCCCACGGGACGCCCACCCCCGAGGCGAGGATCTGGGCCTGCGGACCGGAAACCTCTTGAGTTGCAGGCGCATACAGATGCATTCCGGCCAGGATGCCCTCGACGTCGACGTTGTCCGGCTCTGCCGGCTGGACATAGGGCTCGTTGTAGAGGGTCAGGTAGTAGAAGACGTCCGGCGAACGGTCGGCGGCGTCGTCACCGGTCATCCGGACCAGGCCGTCCCGGACGATGTGGCCGAGTTCGAAACCGAAGGCCGGGTCGTAGGACACGACCGCCGGGTTCGTCGCCGCGATCAGCATGGAGTGCCCGTCCTCGTGCTGAAGGCCCTCGCCGTTCAGCGTCGTACGACCGGCAGTGGCGCCCAGGACGAAGCCACGCGACATCTGGTCCGCTGCGGCCCAGAAGCTGTCGCCGGTCCGCTGGAAGCCGAACATCGAGTAGAAGATGTAGACCGGGATCATCGTCTCGCCGTGGGTGGCATACGCCGACCCGGCGGCGGTGAACGATGCCGTCGAGCCGGCCTCGTTGATGCCCTCGTGCAGGATCTGACCGGTCTCCGACTCCTTGTAGGACAGCATCAGGTCCTGGTCGACCGAGGTGTAGGTCTGGCCGTGCGGTGAATAGATCTTCTGCACCGGGAACAGTGAATCCATCCCGAAGGTGCGTGCCTCGTCAGGAATGATCGGGACGAAGCGCGGACCCATCTCCTTGTCCTTGAGCAGGTCCCGGAAGAGCCGGACGAAGGCCATCGTGGTTGCGACTGCCTGTTTGCCCGACCCACGGCGCACCGCGTCATAGGCCTGATCTCCGGGCTGTGCCAAAGGTTTTGCGGTCAGCATCCGGCGTGGCATGGCTCCGCCCAGTCGGCGACGGCGTTCAGCCATGTAGCGCAACTCGTCGGAATCGGGCGCCGGTTTGAAGTACGGCGGGAGCTTCTCGTCGAGGGCGCTGTCCGGGATGTCCAGGTAGAGGCGGTCCCGCAGGCCCTTGAGGTCCTCGAGGGTCAGCTTCTTCATCTGGTGGGTGGAGTTGCGGCCCTCGAAATGACTACCAAGGGTCCAGCCCTTTATCGTCTTGGCCAGGATCACCGTGGGCTGGCCGGTGTGCCGAACGGCTGCCTGGAAGGCGGCGTACACCTTGCGGTAGTCGTGGCCACCGCGCTTGAGGGCCCAGATCTCGTCGTCGGTCATCCCGACGACCATGTCGGCCGTACGAGGATCACGGCCGAAGAAGTGGTCGCGTACGAACTTGCCGTTGTTCGCCTTGTACGTCTGGTAGTCCCCGTCCGGCGTGGCGTTCATGACGTTGACCAGTGCACCGTCGAGATCCTTGGCCAGCAAGGCATCCCACTCCCGCCCCCAGATGACCTTGATGACGTTCCAACCGGCACCGCGGAAGAACGACTCCAGTTCCTGGATGATCTTCCCGTTGCCGCGAACCGGCCCGTCCAGGCGCTGCAGATTGCAGTTGATGACGAAGGTCAGGTTGTCGAGTTCCTCGCGGGCGGCGATCCCGATGGCCCCCAACGACTCCGGCTCGTCCATCTCGCCATCCCCGAGGAAGGCCCAGACGCGCTGATCGGAGGTGTCCTTGATCCCGCGGTGGTGCAGGTAACGGTCGAACCGGGCCTGGTAGATGGCATTCAGTGGGCCGAGACCCATCGACACCGTGGGAAACTCCCAGAACTCCGGCATCAATCTCGGATGCGGATAGGAGGGCAGGCCGCCTCCGGGATGAGACAACTCCTGGCGGAACCCATCGAGCTGGCTGTCGGTCAATCGGCCTTCGAGGTAGGCGCGGGCGTAGATGCCAGGGGAGGCGTGCCCTTGGAAGTAGATGTGGTCCCCGCCGCCGGGATGGTCGCGGCCGCGAAAGAAGTGGTTGAAGCCGACCTCGTACAGGGCCGCGCTCGAGGCGTACGTCGAGATGTGGCCTCCGACGCCGATCCCGGGCCGCTGCGCGCGATGCACCATGATCGCGGCGTTCCAGCGCAGGTAGGCGCGGATCCGACGCTCGATGTGCTCATCGCCCGGGAACTCCGGTTCGCGCTCCGGCGGGATGGTGTTGATGTAGTCGGTGCTGCGCAGGGCAGGGACGCCGACCTGGCGCTCCCGGGCCCGCTCCAGCAGTCGAAGCAGGATGTAGCGAGCTCGCTCACGCCCTGCGCTGCCGACTACCGCGTCCAGGGACTCCAACCACTCGCCGGTCTCGTCCGGGTCGATATCAGGCACCTGACTGGGCAGCCCATCAGTGATGACCGGGGCACCGGGAGAGGCTGCCGTGCGCTGTGCGTCGGGATCCCCGCCGTCTGATCGCGTCATGCCTCCATCGTGGTGGGTACGGCGCTCTCGTGCCACATCGGCCCATCCCTGGGCGGCCCACCGGCGTCGGTTCGGATCATCTCGGGCATGCCTTAGGCTGGGTCTTGATTACGTCATAAGGGTCGGCCTGTGACCTCGGCCAGCGGAAGGACTGATGGTGCGGCTCCGGATGCTCCTCGGCGCCGTCGTGTGGGGTCCAGCTCTCGACGGCGTGCCGCTGATGTTGTCTGCTCCTCATCGGCTCACGCGGATTGGTTGACATGGCTGGCGAACAGAGCGCCAACTCACTGGCGGCCCGGCTCGGGATCAAGCC
Source organism: Geodermatophilaceae bacterium (assembly GCA_013812385.1). Lineage (GTDB taxonomy): Bacteria > Actinomycetota > Actinomycetes > Mycobacteriales > Geodermatophilaceae > JACCQS01. The sequence goes on from JACCTM010000230.1 coordinate 5,295, forward strand.
GGGCATGGTCGTGCAGGAGTGGGGCTACGACGAGGACGTTGACGACGACCTTCGCGGCTCGGTCGAGGATGCCTGCGGGGGTGAATTGGTCGACGAGGACTCCGACGAGGTGGTCGATGTCGCGCTGTTGTGGTTCCGCGACACCGACGGTGACCTGATCGACGCGCTGGTGGACGCGGGTACATCGTTGGCCGACAGCGGTGTGATCTGGCTGCTCAGTCCCAAGTCCGGTCGCCCGGGCCACTTGGCGCCGAGTGACGTGACCGAGGCCGCGCCCACAGCCGGGCTGTCCCAGACCAGCAGCATCAGCGCCGCACCGGACTGGTCGGGTACCAGACTCGTCGCTCCCAAGACCGCTCGCTCACGCCGTTGAGCCAGCCGCGACCGGATTCCACGCCACCCGAGGTCGGCACCTTAGCGCCGGACTTCACGCTGAAGAGCCAGGACAACTCCGACGTCACGCTGTCCGCTTTCCGGGGCACGGCGCCGGTCCTGCTGATCTTCTATCCGTTCGCGTT
>JACCTM010000136.1 GCA_013812385.1 Geodermatophilaceae bacterium
TGGACAACGCATCGCCATCTCCGGTGACCACCCACACCGACAGCTCCGGACGCGACGCGGCAAGTCCGGTCGCGATCGCGGGTGCTCGGCCGTGGATCGAATGCAGCCCATAGGTATTCACGTAGTAGGGGAACCTCGACGAGCAGCCGATCCCGGACACGAACACGATGTCCTCACGCCGGATGTTCATCTCCGGCAGGAAGGACTGAACCGTGTTCAGAATGATGTAGTCACCGCAGCCGGGGCACCAGCGGACCTCCTGGTCGGTCTTGAAGTCCTTGGGCTTGAGGGTCGGCATCCCGATCTCGATCTCGGTCATCTCATCACCTCTGTCATATCGGTCGGCTCCGCGCTCGCTCCGCTCCTCGCTCGTTCCTCGCTGCGATGCTCACTCGCTGTCGCCTCCACGGAACCCTCGGTCGCGGTGGTGACTTCGGTGATCACGCCGTGCAGTACGTGGGCCAGCTCGGCAGCGCGGAAGGGTAGTCCACGTACCTGGTTGTAGCCCACGATGTCGACCAGGTACTCGGCCCGGAGCAACAGGGCCAGCTGGCCGAGGTTCATCTCCGGCACGACGACTCGCTCGTAGCGCTTCAGCACCGGACCAAGGTCGCTCGGAAACGGATTGAGATGGCGCAGATGCGCCTGGGCGATCTCGAGCCCGTCCGCACGCAGACGACGGCAGGCGGCGCCGATCGGACCGTACGTCGAACCCCACCCCAGGACCAGCACCCGCGCTGCGCCGGTCGGATCGTCGACCTCGGTCGGCGGCAGGCTGTCGGCGATCCGATCGACCTTGGCCTGGCGGGTGCGCACCATGTAGTCGTGGTTGGCCGGTTCGTAGTTGATCTCACCGGCCCCGTCGGACTTCTCCAGTCCACCGAGGCGGTGCTGCAGCCCGGTCGTACCAGGAACGGCCCATGGGCGGGCCAGCGTCGCCTGGTCCCGCTGGTAGGGCAGGAACTCCCCGTCCGGCCCGTTCGGCTCGGTGACGAACGGCCGCCGTAGATCGGGCAGGTCAGCGGATTTCGGCAACAGCCAGGGCTCGGAGCCGTTGGCCAGATAGCCATCCGAGAGCAGGAACACCGGTGTCATGTACGTCGTCGCGATGCGCACGGCTTCGAGCGCTGCATCGAAGCAGTCCGACGGTGAGCGCGGCGCCACGATCGGGACCGGGGATTCCCCGTTGCGGCCGAACATCGCCATCAGCAGGTCGGCCTGCTCGGTCTTGGTCGGCAGCCCGGTCGAGGGCCCGCCACGCTGCACGTCGACGACGACCAACGGCAGCTCCATCGACACCGCCAGCCCGATGGTCTCCCCCTTCAGGGCCACCCCCGGCCCGGAGGTTGTCGTCACCCCGAGCGCACCGCCGAACGAAGCGCCAAGCGCCGCACCAACTCCGGCGATCTCGTCCTCGGCCTGGAATGTCCGTACGCCGAAGGACTTGTGCTTGGACAGCTCATGGAGGATGTCGCTGGCCGGAGTGATCGGATAGGCGCCGAGGAACAACGGCAAACCGGAACTCTTGGCGGCGGCGATCAACCCGTACGCCAGAGCCAGGTTTCCGTTGATATTGCGGTAGACACCCGGCGGCATCTCGGCCGGCTTGATCTCGTACGAGACCGCGAAGGCCTCAGTCGTATCGCCGTAGTTGTAGCCGGCCCGGAAAGCGGTCACGTTGGACTCGGCGATCTCCGGCTTGGCGGCGAAGCGCTTCTCCAGGAAGGCAATCGTGCCCTCGGTCGGCCGGTTGTACATCCAGGACAGCAGACCCAGCGCAAACATGTTCTTCGCGCGCTCGGCCTCTTTCTTGCCCAGCCCGGAATCCTTCAGGGCCTCCAGGGTGAGCGAGGTCAGCGGGACCGAGATCAGCTGGTAGTCGGCCAGCGAGTCGTCCTCGAGCGGGTTCACGGTGTAGCCGACTTTGGTCAGGCTCCGGCCGGCGAACTCGTCGGCGTTCGCGATGATCGTCTTCCCGCGCGGCAGGTCACCGAGGTTGGCGCGCAGGGCCGCCGGGTTCATCGCCACCAGAACGTCCGGCGCATCGCCGGGAGTCATGATGTCGTGGTCGGCGAAGTGCAGCTGGAACGACGAGACGCCCGGCAGGGTGCCGGCCGGGGCCCGGATCTCTGCGGGAAAGTTCGGCAGGGTCGACAGGTCGTTGCCGAAGGAGGCCGTCTCCGCGGTGAACCGGTCGCCGGTGAGCTGCATGCCGTCGCCGGAATCGCCGGCCAGGCGAATGACCACCCGGTCGATCTGAAGAACTGGCTTGGTCACAAGGGTTGCGACCTCCACGGCCGTGTACGTCGAGCTGTACGACTACCCATGTCCCAACATCGTATTCGCGTTCTCGGTGCGATGTGGCTGGTGTGATGCGCGCCGCAGCGCACGTCTGGCCTAGCGTGATGCCCGTTGGTCAGACTTGCTGTGCCAATTACCGGAGGGCGCGATGAGCGGCTATGTCACCGTCGGGGCGCTGCTCGTGGTCGGCATCGTTCTGATCGCTGGTGCCGGCGCGCTGAATTCATTACTCAGCCCGGCCCGCGCTGCCGGCAGTGAGGGCTTCACCACCTACGAGAGCGGCGTCGATCCGGTCGGCGAGGGCTGGGCGCAGTCGCAGATCCGCTTTTACGTGTACGCGTTCCTATACGTGATCTTCGCGGTCGAGGCGGTCTTCCTCTATCCATGGGCCACGATCTTCGCCGACCCTGGATTCGGTACGACCGCGCTGGTCGAGATGGCGGTATTCGTCGGCCTGCTGACACTCGTGCTGCTCTACGTCTGGCGCAAACGCGTCCTTTACTGGACCTGACTGCCCCCTCTGCACGTAGGCGCAGGAAGTGTTGATAGAGCACTGCCTTATTTACAGTTACTTGCTTAACTGTTGATATAACTTGCCCATGTCAACAGATCGGGACCGTGACAGTGCGGCTTGGCCTGTCATCGGATGCGAAGAGCGCGAGTGGGTCGCCAGAACACCCCCTGATTTCGTGTCGCGACCGGTACGGGAGCGCCACCGCGGTCCGTACCTAGCCGCGGTTGTCCCTTCAATCGCTGACCTCGACCCCCACGTCCCTACCGCCATCGCCGCACTCGCAGACGGGGCAACCGCCGAAGTCGCCCGCTTCGATGCTGAGATCGGCTCCGAACTCGCTCCGTTCGCCGCCGTCTTGCTGCTCTCTGAGTCGGCCTCGTCCTCGCGGATTGAGAACCTCACCTCCAGCGCGAAGGCGATCGCCCTGGCTGAGTTGGGCAGTCCCGACAAGCGCAATCGCGCATGCGCAATTCGAGACGATCCATCCGTTCACCGACGGGAATGGCCGCACCGGACGCGCCCTGATCCACGCCATGCTGCGAGGCCACGGCCTGACCTCGAAGGTCACTGTGCCGGTA
>JACCTM010000274.1 GCA_013812385.1 Geodermatophilaceae bacterium
TCCTTGACGCTGCCGACCGCCGAACGGGCACGGTCGACGCGACGCCCGACGATGGTCTTGGGGTTGGCCTCGTTGGTTAACGAGTTCACATCGCTGCTCAGCCGGGCACGGGTGCGCTCGATGTCGGCGCGAATCACATCCGGGTCACTGCTCATCGTGGGTTCTCCATTCCGGTGCCGCTGAATTGGTTGCTGTTGACGTTGTGCGCGGGTTCGTTTCCTTGCAGGGCATCCGGGATCTTGCCCATCGTTTCGGTGGTGGCCGGAATGCCACGAACCCGTTCGAGCTGGCTGCGTCCCATGACGGCGAGTACCGCGGCGATGATCCCCCAGATGACGGCGACGATCACGGCCGACCAGCCCAGCCCGACCAGGTCGCCCAGGGCCCACCACAGGGCAAGGGACAGGAACAGCAGCACCATGTGACCCGCGACGGCCGCACCACCGAACATGCCGGCGCCGGTCCCTGCACGGGTGGCGGTCTGCTTGAGTTCAGCCTTGGCCAACTCGAGTTCTTGACGCATGAGCACCGACAGATCGGTGGTCACGTCGCTGAGAATCTCGCCGATCGAGCGCTCCTCTTCGCGCTGACCGGCCACGCTGGCTCCGCTCAGATCGCGCCCAGGGGTTACCGAGCCCATGTCTGATGTGGTCACTGGCCGGCCCTACCCGAACCCGCTCCCGTGCCGTAGCCGGAGTCCGGACCGGGGTAGGTGCCCGTACCGGGCTCCGTACCCGTGCCTTCGGTACCTGAGCCGTAGTAGCCCTCACCTTCTGGCACCACCGGGTCCTGGCCCCATACCGCCGGTGGTGGCGTCGTGGTGTCGAAGGACTGGTCGGAACCAAACCCGGCCGCGTAGCCGCCCGGGTCGGGCGCGGCGCCGGTCGCCGGCCACCCGCTGTCGGCCTGGGAGCCCATCGCGGCACCGCCGCTCAGGCCGGCGCCGGAGCTGAAGCCAGCGTCTGTCGTCGGGGCGCCGGTGTAACCGCTTGTGGCGGTGTCGGGATATGTGCTGGTGTACGCGCCCGAATAGGTACCGTCACTGCGCACGCCGTCGCTCTGGCTGTCGGCGGTCAGGCCTCGGGTAAGTCGCCCGGCTAGCAGCCCGGCGGTCGCGGCGATGGCCAAAAAGGCGCCCGGGCGTTGCCGGGCAAAGCGCTGGACCTCGGTCAGAACCTGGCCGGGCTCGCGGTCTTGCAGCCAGGAAGCGGCGGTGTCGATCCGGTCGGCCACCTGGCGGGCGACCTGGCTGGCCGGGCCGTCCTCGTGGTCGGTGTTGTTGGCCATCTGCTGCAGCTCGTTGCCCAGCGAACGAAGTCCACTGGCCGCCCGCTGCTGCTGCTGACCCGCTTGGGACTGCAACTCGGTGCGGGTCTGACCCAGCAGGTTCTTGGCCTGCGCCTGGGTCTCTGCTGCGACGTTGCCGGCCTGGTCCTTGGCCACATCGACTACCTGGGAACCGGCCTGGGCCGCGGTGTCACCCACTTGCGCCGCTTGCTGCTTTGCCACCTCGGGGGTCGAGGAGCTTCCCGGGTCGCTGAACGCCCCGGTGCCGCCGACGGCGGCGGTGCCCGTGACGGCGTAGGCCGAAGCCGGGTCCGGGTAGCCCGTTGTGGCGTCGTCGGTGGACAGGGCCGGTGAGGTGTCGTCGGCGGGATAGGGCGACGACGTGTCGTCGGCGGAGTAGGGCGAGCTGGGATCCGAGCCGTACGTCGAAGACGGCGTCTCCGGGGGGTAAGTCATGGGTAGTCCTCCTCAGGGATAGGTCCGTTCCGAGTGATACCCGGATGTTTTACGGCGTAAACGCTGCAACCTACGTGGGTACAGGCCCTGGCTCTGCTGATCGGGCGCGATGTACGCGTTCAGCGGCGTGATCGGTTTCTTCATCACAGGTTCGAGGATTTCTTCGGGTGGCTGTTGGCCGTCGAGTACGGCGCAGCTTCATCTATGGTCTGTCGGTTCGCGGCGGGACACGAACGTCTAGCGCAGCCCTCGGTCAGCCGTCACCGCACGGCTGACCGGGTGCTGCAGCCGCCGACTGAGCTCGACCAGGGTGCCGCCGATCTCACGAGAGACCTGCATCCGGTCACAGACCCGGGCCATCAGCCGCAGTCCTCGGCCGGTGTGACCGGGCCTGGATGAGGCCCGCGGTAACCACCGTCCGTCGTCGCGCACCGAGCAGGCAAGGACGCCATCGGCTGACAGGGCCGCTTTGACCGTCACCGAACCGATCGGCGTACCGACAAAGGCATGTTGTACGGCGTTGGCCATTGCTTCATCGACAGCCAAGACCATTCCGGCACCGTCCTCGACGCTGCTGCGCAATCTGGCGAGCCACTCGCCGACGACCTCACGGACGGTGTCCAGACTGCTCGGCTCTGCCGAGACCGTCAGGTCCAGCTCGGGGATCTCGGGCCGAGATTGCACGGCGAGCACCGCGAGGTCGTCCCGAGTTCCACCGCGCAGCATTTCCTCTGCGGTCGCGCGGCACAGCTGGCTGGTCCTCGACGGCTGGTCAGTCGACCAGGTGCCGGCCGGGTCCGCGCCATCGGGACTGATGGGTAATCTGGCCAGCCCATCGGCCACGCCCAGCCAAGATCGCCAACTGAGACCGGCGGTGTGCAGCACGAGCACCTCGTCGCGACCCAAGTTCGCCGTCTCAACGTGCACCGGCTGATTCCGGCGCAGCACGCCACCGCCGGTCGAACGCAGGATGTGGGCCCTGCCTGCGGCCACGACCATCGGTGCTGGGTGACCACATGTGCAGTACTGCACATCTCCGGCAATGGGATCAACGACGGCCACGCAGACCGTGGTGGCGTAGACCGGGTCCTCGCTGTCCACCTCGTCGCTCAAGCGTTCCAGTGCGACGACCAGGTCGTGACCCTGGGTCAACATCGGAGCAAGGACTGCGCGTACCTGACCAGTGACGGCCGCCGCTGACAGGCCCGGCTCGATGACGTCACCGACCAGCAAGGCCGCCCGCCCGTCGCCGAGGGCGATGACGTCGAACCACGCCCGACTCGTCATGTCATCGACGGTAGGTGTCACCCGGTGAGCGTCCACCTGCACCCCGGGTAGGACTGGGAGGTGCATG